>NZ_ACPC01000018.1:0-213695 GCF_000175075.1 Bacillus sp. m3-13 | reverse complement strand
CTGTTTATTCACGATAATATATGGATCGCCTGGAAGCGGATTTGGTCCAAGCGGCCAAAGTGGTGATGTCACCAATGCAAAGATCAATGAAAAAATGAACACCTTCCAACCACCTGCCTTTTAGGTATAGTGTGGTTGAAAGATGTCCATTCCATTCGTCTACTTCTTCGTTTTCAATCCAATAAAATCACTTTTAAGTATTAAATATTGTTCAAATTCTTTAAGGAGATGACGAAGTGCCGCTCTCGTCTCAAACTCTTCCCGGGACTGTGGCAGCGGCATTTCCTGAAAGGCGTCATGCATTTCGCGCAAGCGTTGTAAGAAGCGATAAGCGGTATTGCCTGCATGTATGGCATGTTCAAGGTCCTCTATGAAATCTGCTACCATGTGGGCCTGTTCCACATTATGTTCTATCGTAGCTACTATAGGAAGCATCCGTTCCATGACATCCAGCTGCTTTTCCCTCATTTTAAAATAAAAATAATAATGATTTTCCTCTCGTCGGAAGTGGTTTTCCACATCACGGAAGGCCAGACTTTTCGCTTCTTTTAATATTTTATTTGTTTCCGGTATCTCTTCCCCACTCCAACCACGATCTCCGTGGCGAAGGAAATAGGCTATTTCGGAAAACACCTTATGAAAGTTTTCCTCTACCTGCAACTGGTAGCTTTTCAATTCCTTCTCGACACTCGGCATATAGGTGTTCAAAATAAGCGCCACCCCTATACCGATTGAGATGATGCTTAACTCATTGACTACTAGCCCGATTGAATAAGCCTCAACTGAATAGACGTGAAGAAGAATAACTGAACTGGTTGCTATTCCCTCTGTAATCCTTAGCATTACAGTCACAGGGATAAAAAATAACAATAATAATGCGATGGAAACCGGATTGTACCCTAACAGCTCAAAGAACACAAAGCCGAATAAAAGGCTTAAAGAGCATGCAAAAAAGCGGGCGGTTGCCACTTTCCATGACTTCCTTACTGTATTCTGGATACAAAGGATTGCAATGATCCCGGCCGATGCGTAAAAGTCCAAGTTCAATAACTGAGCAATACTAATTGCAATCCCAGTACCAAGGGCCGTCTTTGCTGTCCGGTATCCAATTTTAAATTTTCTCATCCATAAAACTCTCCCGACTTTCGTTTGTTCAATATATCACATAGTACTACTATACATGAAAATTGTAGGGAGTTGTTCACTTAATTTTCGGGCTGTCATTTTAATAGCTCCTCAAATTCATCTACCAGCTCTTCAAACCGTTTTAACGATTCCTCAATTGGTTCTTTTGTGCTCATATCCACTCCCGCGCGTTTTAAAATATCAATCGGGGGTAGGCTGCCACCTGAAGAGAACAGCTCTTTTACTATCTTGTTCTGCGCCTCAGACCCGCCTTCTTCGAGTTGTTCTGCAAGGGCAGCGGAAGCGGCAAAACTTGTTGCATATTGATACGTATAGAAACTGGAATGGAAAAAGTGTGGAACCCTGGCCCATTCCATCGCAATTTCCTTATCCACTTCCATGTCCTTCCCATAATACTTTTTATTGAGATCATAATAGACCCCTTTAATAGCCTCTGCATGTAAAGGCTCTTCATTTTGTCCCATTTCATGAATAATCTTTTCAAACTCCGCAAATTGCGTTTGACGGAATAAGGTCACCCGGAAATCCTCTAAGTATTGATAGAGAGCATGAATCTTTTCTTCCTTCGTCGTTGCTTCATCCATCAATTGCTTATGAAGAAGATGCTCTTGCAAGGTAGAGGAAACTTCCGCCGTAAACGTCACATATCTTGCATCTTGATAAGGCTGATTTTGATTGGAAAAATAAGAATGCATCGCATGTCCCATTTCATGCGCAAGCGTCAACACATCACTTGGAAGTCCCTGATAATTCAATAATACAAATGGATGGGAATCATATGATCCAATCTGATATGCCCCTGTCGCTTTACCCGGAGTGTTATAGACATCCACCCAATTGGAAGAAAGCCCTTGTGATAGTGTTTTTAAATAAGCCTCTCCTATCGGTGATAATCCTTTCATGACTATTTCCTTCGCCTCCTCATATGGAATCTTTTCCTCTTTTGTAAAAGGAGAAGGAGCAGACAAATCGTACATGTGCATAGAGCCGTCGATGCCAACATATTTCTCTTTCAATTTTAGGTATCGATGAAATAATGGAAGGCCTTCTTCAACGGTGTCAATCAATTGTGTGTAAACTTTTGGGTCAATATCGTTTCTCTCTAAATGAGCTTCTAACGAGGAAGGATAGTTTCTTGTTGTGGCAAAAAAGTTATTCGCCTTTACGATATTGGCAAGCATCGAAGCAAAAGTGTCTTGGTAACTTCCAAGGGTCTGGTAATACGTTTGAAAAGCAGCCTTCCTCACATCCCTATCCTTGCTTGACATATAGACAGAATATAATGGTGCCGACATTTCATACACTTTATCCTTTACTGTAAAACTAGGAAGGACAAGGTCTTTAGACATCATCGTAAAAAGCTCACTTGGAGCGTTAACTATAGGCATTGTCTTAATGAGCATCTTTTCCATTTCAGGAGGCAGAGAATGCACTTTATCCTCATACGTATCTTTTAAATGGGTGTAGTATGGTTTGAGTTTTGGGCTTTCGAGGAGCTTCTCCCACTTTTCCTTCTCAATAGCCTGCAGTTCATTCGAGAACCACGCGGTCCGCTCCACCACATAAATCATCATATTTTGCCCTTCATCAGATAATCCTTGAGCAGAGGTGTTGCTAATATCCACATCCAGATTGATTCTAGAATAGACAAAGATCTTTTCCATCAAGCGAAACAGCTCAAAATAGTCTTCTAAAAGGGTGAGGATTTCCTTATCACTGTCTAACTTTTCTTCTTTTTTGGCAAAACGATCTGCCAGCTTTTTGGCTTTATACACATCCTGTTTCCATTGCGTTTCATTCTTATATAGAGTCTGAAGGTTCCATTTATATTCGGCTGGAATATCAGCGCGCGATTTATAGGTTGGGCTTTCTGCAAAGGTTAACGTTGACGCGAAACTTAAAATGGCGGTTATTAAAAGTGATGCGAAGATTCGTGTGGTTTTCATAGTCATTGTGGTCGTTGTCCTCCCTTAGTTTTCTACTAAGGGTTAGTGTTTGTTTTCCAGCTTTTTCTATGCATGGGGTAGGAAATACAAGGACTATATTGAAAATTAACTTAGGAAAAGACTTTGAAGAGGATGAAGACATTTTCCAGCTGTGTTTCGTTTTGAAAGCGTCTTTTGGAGGTGGTTGAAGGGTTCTATTGGACTGAAGGGGGTCTTTTACTTGTGCTTCGGGCGTATAGAAGCGCTCTATTTGACCGAAGGGGAGCTTTCACTTGCGCTTCGGGCGTATAGAAGGCCTCTATTTGACCAAAGGGGAGCTTTCACTTGCGCTTCGGGCGTATAGAAGGCCACTATTTGACCAAAGGAGAACTTTTACTTGTGCTTCGGTCGTATAGAGGGGCTCTATTTGACCGAAGGAATGCTTTCACTTGCGCTTCGGGCGTATAGAATTACTGAATGAAAACACTTCCGGGTTAAAATCCCGATTAAAAGTACTTTCATCCTTTTATCTAAAGATCAATCAGCATGCAAACCCATTCACCATCTTAACTCACTCACTAACGATATTAACTCGGCTGCGTCTTCACTCTCCCATTGCATAATCTCTTCCTTCAAGGAAGAAAGTGTCCCATATCCTTTTACAAAGCTGTTTAACCTCGCTACCAAAGTTGCATCTGTAAATGCCTCTTCAGTTTGGAAGTACTCTCTTAGTTTTTTGGTAGCATTAGAATATCTTTTCAGGTAATATTTCTGGTGTTTTTCTTCAGCCAGTGTGAATAGATCTAGTGGTGCTATTTCTGTTCCTATTGATTGTGAGTTTGTATTTTGGATTTCTTGCTTAATCTTTTCAATAGCTTCTTTTTGATGGAAATCATGGTATAAAAATATCGATAAGTATTGTCTACCCTTATAGTTTCCACGATTAGAATTGTGGGAGTTCCAAAAATGACGGGCAATCTCATCAAAAGTTATCTGGGTAGGATCAAAATCAATTTGTAAGCACTCAGTGTGATCTCCCATTTGTTTGTAGGTAGGCGTCTGAGTGGTTCCACCTGCATAGCCTACTCTTGTTCTAATGACTCCTTTTAAATACCCGAACCGGGCATCAATTCCCCAGAATCAGCCCATGCCGAGAGTGACGGTTTGGAGATTGTGATCGTAATTGGTCATTGTATGTGCTCCTTTCTATGGCAATAGTTATTATTTGTTAGTTTTAAGTTAGCATGATTAATTATGTATGGGAAGCTGCTGTATGAGGACAATGTTTCCGTTTTTCCGCTTACTTTGTCCTCATTCAAGCCCTACGAGGACAATGTTTCTGTTTTCCCGCTTACTTTGTCCTCATTCACGCCCTACGAGGACAATGTTTCCGTTTTCCCGCTTACTTTGTCCTCATTCATGCCCTACGAGGATAATGTTTCTGTCTTTTCGCTTACTTTGTCCTCATTCACGCTCTACGAGGACAATCTTTCCATTTTCCCGCTTACTTTGTCCTCATTCAAAACAAAGAAAACCAGCTCCCCCATAAGAGCCGGTTTCCCCTCATTCCTACAACATCTTCTCCAAAAACACCCTCGCACGCTCGGACTTCGGAGCTGTAAAAAACTCTGCAGGCGGCGCATCCTCTACCAACATTCCATCATCAAGGAACAATACGCGGTCAGCAACTTCACGGGCAAAGCCCATTTCATGTGTCACAATTGCCATCGTCATTCCTGTATGCGCAAGTGCCTTCATTACTTCAAGCACCTCTTTTACCATCTCCGGGTCCAAGGCGGAAGTTGGTTCATCAAACAACATAACCTCAGGATCCATCGCAAGAGCTCGTGCAATCGCAACACGCTGCTTCTGTCCACCAGACAGGCGATTAGGATATTCCTGCGCTTTCTCAGCTAGTCCCACTTTTGCAAGCAAGTCCATTCCTTTCGCTTCCGCTTCCTTTTTTTGACACTCCTTTTACAGAAACAGGAGCATACGTTAGGTTTTCCAGAACTGTCTTATGAGGAAACAGGTGAAAGTGCTGAAACACCATTCCCAAATTCTGACGTACTTTATTGATGTTGGTTTTCTTATTTGCAACATCCTGGTCTTTAATCCAAATGTGACCGGAAGTTGGGCTCTTCCAATAGATTCATACAGCGAAGCAAAGTGGATTTACCAGACCCCGATGGACCGATGATGGCCACTACTTCCCCCTCCTATAATTTGTGTCGAAATCCCCTTTAGCACCTCTAGCTTGCCAAAGGATTTATGCAAATCTTCTATTTTAATCATAGCGTCTCATTCTCCTTTCAATGAGCTTGCCAATTAACGTGAGTATCATTACTAACACATAATAAATAAGTCCAGCGAAAATGAATGCTTCCAAATATGCATAAGTATTCGATGCTGTCATAAAAGAACGCCTCATAACGTCCATTACCCCGATAACTGTAACAATGGCTGATTCTTTAGTAAGTGTAATATATTCATTCATAAGTGCTGGTAAAATGTTTTTCAGTGCTTGCGGTAAAATGATGTCTTTCATCATTTGGCGATAAGGAACGCCAAGGGCCATGGCTGCTTCTCGCTGTCCTTTATCAACAGCCATAATTCCTGCACGGATAACTTCCGATATATAGGCCCCAGAGTTCAACCCGAAAGCTAGAATGGCTGCAGTGACCGGTTCAAGCGTGATGCCAATTGCTTGTGGTAACCCAAAAAATATTAACATTAATTGAAGAACAAGCGGTGTACCTCGAAATATGGATGTATAAATATCCGCTAAGATTCTTAGTAGTTTAACCCTACCAATCTTACATAAAGCCAATAGCGTTCCGATGATAAAACCTAGTATCCCAGCAAGTGATACGACTTGAAGCGTTACCTTTACACCCGCAAGAATATAATCCATCGAACCCGTTATGGCGCTAAAGTCTAAGAAGTCGATCGTCAAGTGCTACCAGTCCTTTCTGTCATATTAACAAGAAAATCAAAAGGGCGGTTACTGCACCCTTTTGATTTCGTTAAATCTTATTCTTCTTCTCCACCAAACCATTTGTTAATTAACTTTTCCATCTCACCGTTCTCTTCCATCTCTTTTAGAACACGGTTGAACTCCTCCGTTAATTCGCTGCCTTTTGGAAGGGCAATGGCAGATCCTTCTTCATCAGACTCAAGTGTAAAACCAGTAAGGTCTTCATCTTTTTCCATAAAGCCTTTCATAACTGTATCTTCAATGATAGCTGCATCAAAACGGCCCGTTTTTAAATCTTGAACAATTTGTGGGATGCGGTCTCGGTTTTCAATAGTAATATTCACTTCTTCCGCAATTTCTTCCGCTTTATCATACTGGATGGATCCCATTTGAACCCCGACCGTTTTACCTACTAAATCTTCTAAACTAGTAATATTGCTATCTTTCAATGAAACAATCATGTGATTCGCTGTATAGTATACATTTGTAAAATCAACTTGCTCAGCACGTTCTTCTGTCGGTGTCATACCTGCTAAGATAAGATCGATGTTACCTGATTTCATCGCGGTAATTAAACTTCCAAAGTCCATATCTTGAACTTTCAATTCGTAACCAAGTTCTTCAGTAATAGCTTTTGCAAGATCCACATCAAAACCGATAATTTCTTCTCCTACTTCAGTATCAATGTACTCAAATGGAGGGTAGTCAGCGGAAGTTCCCATAACTAATACTTTCTTTCCATCTTCACCTTCTCCACTCGTTTCATCTCCATTACCGGATGTTCCACAAGCTGACAATAAGCCTACTACTAAAATACTAATTAATGAATACAAAAACCATTTTTTCACAATAATTTCCCCCTGTTCTTTTTTCAGAAAAGTTAAAAATTTAATCTAATTATGAAACAAACCTACATTTAAATCAAGTATTATTATGATGTATGTTTATTCGGATAAATGTATTTTAACACATGTTAATATTTATGCAATATAGTTAATAAAGATAAATAAAGTTTTTATATTTTTATTATTCTGAAATATATGCTTCTTGTAATAGTTCCATTAGTCTAGGTTCATGTTATAATTACATTGCACTAGAAAAAGGAGGTGATATTAAGATGAATACGGATGCTAAATTGGATTTGATTTTAAATAGGATGTTGGATTTTAAGGTTGAAATGAAAAAAGAATTAAGTGAATTGAACAGTAAAACTTCCACCCTGTCTGACAATCAAGTGCTTATGAAAGATGAGATCAAAGGTCTTAACGATAAAACCTCCACACTAACTGACAATCAGATACTGATGAAAGATGAGATTCGAGGTCTTAACCAAAAAACCTCCTCACTCGCTGACACTCAGATACTGATGAACGATGAGATTCGAGGTCTTAATGAAAAAACTTCCACACTCGCTGACAATCAGATACTGATGAAAGATGAAATCAGCGGCCTTAGTGAAAAGACATTCATGCTTTCTGCAGGACAGCACCAGATAAAAGAGGAACTCCATTCTTTAACTAATACAACTAGCACACTTCGTGAGGAATTCTACTTATTCAGGCATGATGTGAACGACCGTTTTAATGAAATCAATGCTACATTATCAAGGATAGAAGAGGATCAAACGAAGGATATTGAAGCGATTCTTGAAGAAATTTCTGCAAAATTGGATGAAAGAGATCAACGTGATTTTGAATCAACATAATTAATTCCCTTAAATATACCCAATGGAGTTTGTCCTCGTAAGAACTTCTATAATAAAACACAAATTCCTATTCAAAAAAGTGCAGGGAGCACTTTTACACAAAGTGGTCCCTGCACAAATATAATATCCCCTTATGCACTCAACTCTACAGCCATGCGTTCTTTTAATTTCCTTCTAGCTCTATGGATCTTTGATTTCACTGTAGCTGGATTCATTTCCAAAGCATTAGCAATTTCCCGCTCCTTTAATCCTCTTTCCATTTTAAGGACGAGCAGTTTCTTGTCTTCCATTGAAAAGTCTTCCATCTTTTCATCTAGAATTTCTTTCAGCAATTTCGCTTCCACTTCTGCTGCAACATTATGACCTTCTTCTTTTCCTAGACAATCTAACACATCTAACTCCATCGGACATCCTTTGTTTTTCCGCTCTCGTCTGACAAAATCAATAGCTGTTCTTGTGGCAATCACGCAAAGCCAAGCACCAACTTTATCAATCTCTTGCAAACTATCCAACTTCTTAAAAGCCTTTATGAAAGTTTCCTGGACATTGTCTTCAGCTAACTGACGGTCACGAATAACGGCGAAGCTCACGTAAAGCACTCTGTCATAATGCTCATTATATATCGTAGTGAAATCCATTTAATCCACCACTCTCAAACAAATATTCACTTTAAATAAATCGCCGTCGGTTTCAATGTCTAGATTACCTTCATGAAGATCGATTATTGATTTTGCAATTGCAAGGCCAAGGCCAGATCCTTCTGTATTCCGTGAAGTATCTCCTCTTTTAAAGCGTTCGTATAATTCCTCGCTTTGATCATTCAATTCGTATTTTGATACATTTTTAAACGTAATTTTTGCTTTATCATTAAACTGTTGGACTTGAATATATACACGCGAGTTCTCCAATGAATACTTCACAATATTTCCTATCAGGTTATCAAACACTCGCCACATTTTCTGTCCATCCACCATGGCATATAGTGGCTTATCCGTGTTTGCAACTCGAAATTGTAAATTAGATTCTTTCAACGAACTATCATATTCCGCCAAGGCTTGTTGAAGAAGCTGATTTAAATCTACACGCTCTTTTACAAGCTCGATATTGCCGCTTGCCATTTTGGATACTTCAAATAGATCTTCAATTAACCCTTTTAAACGTTGTGACTTTCTATCAATAATCTCCAGGTACGCGGACCGGTCCTCAGTAGTTAGTTCGTTTTTCTTCAGCAGCTCCGTATAAGTGATGATGGATGTCAACGGTGTCCGAAGATCATGACTGACATTTGTTATAAGCTCCGTTTTAAGACGCTCACTTTTCGCCTGCTCATTTAAAGACACTTTTACCCCTTGATTCAATTCATTTAGGTTTGCCGCCATTTTAGAAAGAACGGAATTCCCCTTAATTTCTATTATCTCCCCTAGTTTACCTGATGCCATCTCTTCAGTTTTGATAGAGATCTTATTGAAATAACCGACACTTTTTACTAAAAGAATGAACGTCGGCACTCCTATGAAAACAGCGAAGAGGAAATATAGCAGGAAGAAAGCTATATCAATAAAAATCATAAAGAAACCAAAGCCTAGTCCAAATACGATCGCAAGAAGAATAAATACTTGGATGCCTGTAGCTGTATTTAGGAAGGCCTCCTTAATAACTTGATAAATGCGTTGGTATACTTTTTTACAGTTTTTAAAAATAATGAAGAACAAACTACTCTTCCATAGTTCTCTTAAATCAGTTATATGCCTCAAACTAGTAAACAAATAACGTAACTGGACGTAAGTGAGTAAACATAATACAGTTGATATAAATATACTTATAACAAATTCAGTGAGATACATAGTGGAGTTATATGTTAGCTGATTAATACAATCATGCACCCACATTAGACTGAATAGGAATAATAAAGCTGATATTCCCAACACAACTACGCTTAAATCAACTGGAATTTTGGCATAGAGATCTTGCCATTTCCCTCGTTCATTTGGTATGGAAACTACTTTAATCATCGAGACAAACCAAATCAATAAAGCAATCAGTGATGCTACCCCAAGTCTCCAAAACCATATTCTATTTTCTTCATAACCAGTTTTTGCTTTCATTAATTCGCTATCCGAAGCTAGCCCTTTTGGAACACCTATAATACCTTCAAAGTCTCCTCTCACTTCTGCTACTGTTTGGTACAACCAGTCTTCATAAGGCCAATTGTAGGAATTAAAATAGTCATCTCCTCTAATAGTATAAATGGTTACATATTGCATATTTTCCTCACCGAACATTTGATCTGCAGAAGTTTTGTTCGCGCCTATGTTGGTGAAACTTTCCCCATCTTGTTCAAAAAAGCACTGAAAATCTTGATAAAATCTTGAAGGATACGAATCAAAGTTTGAATCTTTAGCGAAATACTCTTCCACTATTTTTTCTTTTTCTGCTATTATTTTCTTCTCTACATGCGCATCACTTGAGAAGTTTTTTTGAATATCTTCTAATTTGGTATCTCTTTCAGCAATTACTTCCTCTGGATCCTCACTAGAATCACCATCCTCTGCCAGTTGTATTCTCTCTTCATATTGATAACGAATGTTATCAAGCTGAGCGTCCAATGAACCATATTCATATCGATGCTCTTCTATTTCTTCTCTCGTAACCGTAAGCTTTTCTTTCACACTTTCCGCTGATATGTTTCCAAGCTCATTTGTTAGCAAATAATTGGCATATTCTTGTAACTCATTCTGAAATTCTTCTGTATCAAAATAACTTTCCTGATTAAACCTATCTATATTATAAATAAAATAAAAGCTTCCACTTAACGCACAAACAAAAACTAGTGCCATTAAAAAAGCTATTACTCTATTTCTCCATTTTGTATCCAATCCCCCATACCACCTTTAAATATCTTGGATTTTTTGGATCTATCTCTATCTTCTCTCTAATTTTCCGAATATGTACCGCTACAGTATTTTCCGCATTGTAGCCAGGCTCCTTCCATACCCGCTCATATATATCATTAATGGAAAATACCCGACCGGCATTGGTCATCAATAACTCCACTATTTTGTATTCAATCGGCGTCAACTTGACAGGATCTCCCTGGACCGTAACTTCTTTCGATTCCTTATCAATGGTAAGTCCGTTCAAATCAATGACTTTCTTGATTCCTTCAAACGTTCCGAGTGTGACATACCTCCTGAGCTGAGATTTCACTCTCGCCACAAGCTCCATCGGATTAAAAGGCTTTGTTACATAATCATCCGCTCCCACCTGCAGCCCAAGGATTTTATCGGTATCCTCACTTTTTGCGCTTAAAATAATGATTGGAATGTTCTTCTCCTCGCGAATTCTGTGCGTCGCAGATATCCCATCAAGCCTTGGCATCATCACATCTAGTAAAATTAGATGCACTTCATTTTCATGAAGCATTTCTAACGCTTCCACTCCATCTTGAGCTTTTAAGACCCTTACACCTTCATTTTTCAAATAGATTTCAATCGCATCTCTAATTTCTTTTTCGTCATCCACTACTAATACTGTATAGTTCGCCATCTCTCACCCTTCTCCCACTTACCATTCTTTCTCTATGTACACATCATATATGGTAAATCTTAAGTATTATTGAAGTATTTTCTTAAGAATTTCTTAAGTTACTAACCTATTATATAATTGATGGGAAGTGGGAAACATAGGTAATCGCAATTAATTCGGCGGAATACAAAAAGGCACGCTAGTTTTAATTGCGTGCCTTCCATTCCTTATTTACTAAGTTCTATATAAATTCGATTTAAAAGTACTCTGTCGGGATCTTGACTCAACTCCCACATCATCGCTCCACCAAGATCATTCTTTTTTAAAAAATCGGTCTTCTTTGCAATGGATTCCTCATCATCATAGCTAATAAATGTATTGCCATCATAGAGTACTGGTACTTGTGTCTCCTCTATCCAGTGTCTCTCATATCCGTTCTTACCAACATACTCCGCTGCTAGTTTTCCATAACTTATGGAAGTACCTCCATTAAACGCTTGGTACAACCCATTATTGTCAGCAATAGCTTCATGGAATACCCTTCCGTAAAACGGCATACCCATGACCAGTTTATCGGAAGGCACACCGCTAGCGATATACGTATCAATGCCGTCTTTTACACTCCACTGCCAATGGAACATACTTTTAGGATCTTTATACAATGGCGCATTTAAACCGGTCAGTTCATCCCATTCCCCATTGATGTCATAGGTCATTAACTGAATATAATCGACATATTGATGCAACTCTGATAATTCCATGTTTGCAGCATGTGACTCACTCGCTCCCGCTGCAATTGTAAGCAAATACTCCTTGCCATCCTTCTTTTCTTGGTCGTTCAAGATTCCCCTGATCTTTTTAAGTAAAAGTGTGTAATTTCGCTTATCCTCTGGGCGGTTTACGTTATCAGGATGTCCCCCACTCACCGGATACTCCCAATCAAGATCCACCCCATCAAACCCATATTCTAAAATAAATCGACGAACACTTTCTGCAAATTTGGTTCTAAAATCTTCAGAAGCCGCTGCATCAGAAAAGTTCTTTGACCAAGTCCAACCACCAACAGAAATCATTGTTTTCAGATTAGGGTGCCGCTTCTTTAGTTGTAGCATTTGCTTGAAATTTTCATAGTCGCTTGCTGGGTCACCCACAATAATTTCTCCATCGTCTGATATATTAGCAAATGCATAGTTTATATGTGTCAATTTACTAGCATCAATGCTGGAAACGTTGAATCCCGAATAACTGGACCAACCTGCATAATAGCCGACCATTTTGTAGTCCGCTTCAGGCTCTACTTTATTTTCTACGGTCACCTTTTTCGTTGCTTCCGCCTTCTGTCCGGCACTATCGTAAACAACCACTTTCAATATCTGCTCCCCATTTTCCACCCAGGGATCGGTCGACCAATTGATCGTGTATGGCGCTTCTGTCTTTTCACCAATTAAGTAGTCGCCATTGCTAGAATAAAATTCAACCTTACTGATTGAGTTGTCATCCTTTGCTTCTAATTGGAGTTCTACATCCCCACTTACTACAGAATTTTTCTTCTCATCTGAAGAAGTATGGTTGAAATTAATAATTTCAGGTCGGTTGTCAGTTAGTTCCTCCACGACTTCCGGTTTCTTTTCTGAAGTGGTACTAGTAGGTTTCGACTCTGTAGAATTTATTAAATAGATAGCTACTGCATTTATAAAAATCAGTATAGCTAATAAAATTAACGTAAGTTTTCGTCTAAGTTGCATGTTCTGTTACTTCCTCCTATTTAACTGCCTAACTATTATTGTAATATGCTATTGGTGGAGGATGTAGCGGTAAATATTAGCTTTAGATGATACAACCAAAAAGCACTTGCCCTTACGCTTCATTCTTGACTGATTCAATATAAACCATTGTCACCAAGCTCTTTATCTCATCTATGAGGACCTTTCTTCTCCCTTTTACTCGTCACTGAAGTCTTCATCACCCCTATGAGGACCTCTCTTCTCCTTTTTACTCGTCACTGAAGTCTTCATCACCCCTATGAGGACCTCTCTTCCCCCTTTTTCTCCTAACCGAGGTCTTCATCACGAGGATTTAGGTTTACCCTAACGATTACTCCATAATTCAATTATTTTATAAACTCCTAAACAACAAAAAATGCCGATCCCATAATTGGAATCGACATTTTTTAAAGTTTTTTATAGCTCTTCACAATGTTCTTCGAAATAACCTTGTAGCTTTGTGATGACAGACATTGGCGCATGGCCTTCGATTTCGTGTCTTTCTACCATCGTTACAATCTTGCCGTCTTTTAATAAAGCAAAAGAAGGAGAAGATGGCGGATAGCCTTCAAAATATTCGCGTGCTTTCTCCGTCGCTTCTTTATCTTGACCAGCAAACACAGTAACTAAGTGTGTTGGGCGCTTGTCATAATGCACCGCATGTGTTGCAGCTGGACGTGCGATACCGCCGGCACAACCACATACAGAGTTCACCATTACAAGTGTCGTCCCTTTACGTGCAAATGCTTCTTCAACATCTTCTACAGTTCTAAGTTGCTCATAGCCAGCGTTATCCATTTCTTCTCTGGCAGTACGAACAACATCATTCATAAACATATTAAAATCGATATTCATGTTGTATCACCTCTTCTTAAACTATCTCTATCATACCAATTTTTTTCAAATAATAAAATAAAAAAGGTTTATTTTCTAAGTTGGCGGGTATTATATCATTAACATCTAGATATCCATACCCCTATACTCCCTAGATGAAGGAAAGTGATATGCTCACTTTCCTTTTTTTTGTTGCCCTATAATTGATGCTTATACCTTCCCACTAACTTCTCCACAGCCAAAGATACAGAGACTTCATTTTCCCCAACTTGCTTCTCTAGCACCGGCAACTCTTTTTTCACCTTTTCATCTTCAAAAAACATCTGCTCTATTTGATCCTTCAAAGATGTATAGAACCACGTCTTCTTTTGTGCATTCCTGCGTTCACCAAAAACTCCTGAATCTTTCGTGCTTTGCACAAACTCTTGAACAATTTTCCACGTCTCATCTACATTCACATTATTCATAGCCGAGCAAGTAAACGTCTTCGTCTCCCAGCCTTCTGTTGCCGGCTGCAAGAAATGAAGAATTTGTTTGTACTCATGAGCAGTTTTCTCCGCCCTCGCTTTATTATCTCCATCCGCCTTGTTTACCACAATTGCATCAACAAGCTCCATAATCCCTTTTTTCATGCCTTGCAGCTCATCGCCTGCACCCGTTAGAACAAGCAGTAAAAAGAAATCAACCATATCTCGGACTATGGCTTCGCTCTGTCCTACACCTACTGTCTCTACTAAAATCACATCATACCCAGCAGCCTCACATAAAAGAATGCTTTCACGCGTTTTCATATGCACTCCACCCAATGTGCCACTTGAAGGAGATGGCCGGATGAATGCTTGCGGGTGCCTTGCGAGTTGTTCCATCCTTGTTTTGTCTCCAAGGATACTACCACCTGTCTTGGAACTACTGGGATCGACTGCAAGCACGGCGACCTTGTGTCCTTGCTCACACAAATACAATCCAAACGCTTCTATAAACGTACTCTTGCCGGCACCTGGTACACCGCTTATCCCTATTCGAACAGAGCGGCCGGTCGAAGGCATGATCTCTTGTATGATTTCTTGGCTTTTATGAAAATGTCTAGTTGCATTGCTTTCTACTAGCGTGATGGCCTGAGCGAGGTCAGAACGGACTCCCCAATGGATACCAGAAATGATATCCGCTGTACTCCGCTCCTCCTTTTTGAGCACCTTTTTTCGCGGTTTACGCTCTTTAGTCATGCGTCTCTTCCACTTCCTCATAGCCAAGGCGCTCGTAGATTTCCTCTAGAACCTTTTCGGCTGCACGTGGGATGACCGTTCCAGGTCCGAAAATAGCGGAAGCGCCCTTACTATATAGGAATTCATAATCCTGTGCTGGGATTACCCCACCAATTACAACGATGATGTCTTCACGGTTCAATTTCTTCAGTTCTTCTACGAGTTGTGGTAGAAGTGTTTTATGCCCAGCTGCAAGGGAACTGATGCCGATAACATGCACGTCATTTTCCACAGCTTGCAGCGCCGTTTCTGCAGGCGTTTGGAAAAGAGGTCCGATATCCACATCAAATCCAAGGTCGGCGAATGCGGTGGAAATGACTTTTGCCCCTCTGTCATGACCATCCTGCCCCATTTTCGCAATCATAATTCTTGGACGTCTTCCTTCGAGCTCCAAGAATTCTTCGATTTTATCCTTCACGGCCTTCATCTCCTCCTCATTAGAGAATTCACTGCTGTACACGCCACTAATAGAACGGATGACAGCGCGATGGCGATTGGCTACTTTTTCAATGGCATCAGAAATCTCACCCAGACTTGCTCGGGCACGGGCAGCGTCCACTGCTAGCTCGAGAAGATTACCTTTCCCTGTGCGAGCCGCATCTGTTAGTGCTTCTAGTGCAGAAATAACTTCCGTTTCATCTCTGTTTTCACGAAGCTCTTGCAAGCGAAGGATTTGCTTTTTACGAACTTCCGCATTATCAATATCCAACACATCAATAGCCATATCTTCTTTTTCCAAACGGAATTTGTTCACGCCAATGATGGATTCTTTCCCTGAATCGATTTTTGCTTGACGGCGTGCAGACGCTTCTTCAATTCTCATCTTCGGCAATCCTGTTTCAATTGCTTTTGCCATGCCTCCAAGCTCTTCAATTTCTTCAATATGTGCCCAAGCTTTATCAATCAATTCCTTCGTCAACGTTTCCACATAATAGGAACCAGCCCAAGGGTCAATGACTTTGGTAATCTCCGTTTCTTCCTGCAAATACAACTGCGTATTGCGGGCGATACGTGCGGAAAAGTCCGTTGGCAAGGCAATCGCTTCATCCAATGCATTGGTATGTAAGGATTGCGTATGTCCATTGGCAGCCGCTAGTGCTTCAATGCATGTACGCGTCACGTTATTAAACGGATCCTGTTCTGTCAAGCTCCAACCGGACGTTTGAGAATGGGTCCTTAAAGCCATGGACTTTGGATTTTGTGGTAAGAACTCCTTCATCATCTTCGCCCAGATAAATCGAGCAGCCCGCATTTTCGCCACTTCCATGAAAAAGTTCATGCCGATTGCCCAAAAGAATGATAGTCTTGGCGCAAACTTATCAATATCAATGCCCGCTTCAAGTCCCGTTCTCACATACTCCAAACCATCTGCAAGCGTATAGGCTAGCTCAATATCCGCAGGTGCTCCTGCTTCTTGCATATGATAACCCGAAATACTGATGCTATTAAACTTCGGCATATGCTGGGACGTGTAAGCAAAAATATCACCAATAATTCTCATGGACATGTCCGGCGGATAAATATACGTATTACGAACCATATATTCTTTTAAAATATCATTTTGAATCGTACCGGAAAGCTTCTCCGGACTGACCCCTTGCTCCTCAGCCGTAACGATGTAAAAAGCCATTATCGGCAGGACCGCTCCATTCATTGTCATGGATACAGACATTTTATCCAATGGAATTCCATCAAATAATACCTTCATATCCAGAATGGAATCAATAGCAACACCAGCTTTTCCAACATCCCCTTCTACTCGGGGATGGTCAGAATCGTAGCCACGGTGTGTCGCAAGGTCAAAGGCAATCGACAATCCTTTTTGCCCCATTTCCAAGTTTCTTCTGTAAAATGCATTGCTTTCTTCCGCTGTAGAGAAACCAGCGTACTGCCGTATCGTCCATGGACGGTTAACGTACATCGTCGGGTAAGGTCCACGCACATACGGCGCAATACCAGGAAGGGTCCCTAAGTGATCGGCTCCATCCAAGTCGGCCTTTGTGTAATTGGCTTTCAATTTAATCTGTTCATTTGTTTCATAAAATAGTTCTTCCACCGCTTCGTTGGATAATGACACTTGGGTAACTGTAGTTTCCTTGTTTAATGTTCTCGTAGAAAAATCAGGCTTCATTGTCGGTCAACCCCATTTCTTGGTGTATCTTTACTAATACCTTATAACAATTGGCGCGCATATGAATAAAATCACTTACCCCTAATTCCTGCAACGCTTTTTGACGAGTTGCTTGAGGCAATCCAGCAACCAATACTTTTCTGTTAGGCGAATTAACAGCCATAACCGCAGGATTTAGTAGCTCTTCGTATGTATCATCACTTCCGCAAATGCATACATAGCCAGAGATGTTTTGATCAGATATCCACTCCACTAATTCTTTTGCATGTTCAAAACTTGGACTGACGACAGGCAGAAGACCTCCTACCTGGAAAAAGCCTGATGCAAAGTCAGTTCGGGCCTTGTGTGTTGCTAATGAACCAAGATTGATCAAGGTAACTTTTGGCGACGTTCCCTGTTTTTCCTGATACAACTTGGCTTGGTAACGCAAGCGTTCAAATGCTTCAGATAATCTTAATGATTGAATGGCCTGTACTTTGACTGGAGCATGTTCCGTTTCTTCATTAGGTTGAGTGCTTATTTGCCACTTTAACTCCTCTTGAAGATTCGCAAACATATTCGTCCCGACCAACACTTTTTTCCTGCTCTGGACATCCTTGAGTCGCTTTTCTTTTACCTCGGCAATGCGGTCCTGTAAGAAATTCGTTCGTAGAGCTTCCAAGATCCCACCAAGCTTGTCCAGCTCCTGAAATAGCTTCCATGCCTCATCCGCCAATTGATTTGTCAGGTTTTCTACGTAATATGAGCCTGCCGCAGGATCCACCACTTTATCTAAAAAGCTTTCTTCTTTTAAAATATAGTGAGTATTCCTTGCTACTCTTCGTGAGAAAGCATCTTTGCCTTGCTGATAGCTATCCACATTGATACTGTCTGCTCCACCAATTGCAGCTGAAAAAGCTTCGGTTGTCGAACGGAGCATATTGACGTACGGATCCAGATTAGATTTGGTGAACATAGAGGTTGTAGCATGGACCGTCATCTTCTGTGCTTTTTCATTTCCTCCAAAAGCCTCCACGATATTTGCCCATAACACTCGTGCCGCTCTCAGCTTGCTGAGCTCCATGAAAAAGTCACTTCCAACCGGGAAAGTGAATGCTATTTCCTGGGAAGCTTCATCAATTGACATGCCTCTATTCATAAGTTCCTGCAAATATTCAACAGCGGTCGCCATCACAGCTGCAAGCTCCTGCACGGCACTAGCTCCCCCGTTATGATAAGCATTGGACTGGACCCAAACAGTTTTAAGTGTCGGAGCATTGTTTTCTTTCCACTCTATATTGGATTTCATTTCGTCATAATACTGCTCCAATGGCTGACTCAGCTTGCCTGTTGCTGCAAGCTCCCCAACAGGATCCGCTCCGATAATGCCGTGCAGGTTCTTTGTTTCTATCTCACTATCAATCAATGCATTGATGAACGTTGTGGCGCTGGCTCCTGCATGTACTTGGAGAGCTATGTCATTTAATGAAATCTCTTTTAGTAAAGTCTTAAGGTCTGTTGGTTTTTTTATCAATAAGGCTTTAGGTTCTGTTGATGGAAAAGTGGCAAAGTGAATGGATTCCAAACCACTTTCTAGTTCCTGTTTCAGTTGAGCATTCAATTCCTCAAATGAAGTTGATGCATAAAGTTGCTGGCTGACTGCCCAATCAGACTTTTCTATAAGATTTTTAGATGCAAGCTCACTTCTATCGTTTTCTGTATATACCGGTTTACGTGTAATGCCTTCATATGTAACGGTGTTGAGCTTGGAAACAGGCTTCCCCTTTAACGCTTTCTCTGCCTGCTCTACCCACTCTTCCATTGTCACTTTCGGGAAACTATTGCTCTTCATTTCTTTCAATTTACTCATCTTCATCCCCTCGTTCCCTCAATTGCGTAATCGCTTACAAATTTAAATTTTTCAAAAGTTCATATATTTATTTTAATATAGTTATGTGGGCACGGCAAATAAAGAAAGCATTGGAATTACTTATTTTTCGGTGGTATTCCTTAGAGAGAAAAACTATACTTACTATATCAATGATAGTTTTCTAAAAAGGTAGTGATTTGTAGCAATGTTATACACATGGAATATTGAAAACATAATTAAAGAAACTTTAGAGGAACTTGGTTTAGATATTAATTTTGAATTTGACAATTGTTTAAAAGCACCAATGAGCTTTAATATATCGACCAATACAATCAAATTCAATTATTTGCAGATTAACGGTTACAAAGCGAAGATCAACAATAAAATTAGAGAAACTGACGAAAACTTTGTGAAACTCATTCTCTTTCATGAAGTCGGCTATTATTTGGATTTTAAAAAGAACAAGCATGACTTGAGAATACTGATGTATGGCGGAGAAGATGAGAAAAAAATCTTGATGCGTCAAATTGAAAAAAATGCGTGGGTATTCGGAAGGACGGTCGTACCTGAGCATCTCTTGCAGGCTTATGATAAGATGCGGGAGTTAGATGGGATGTTTTTGTCGAACAGATAAACAGAATAACAGGAGAGTGTATGAAAACTTAGCGATTTCATACACTCTTTTTTTTAATTGTATATTGTTTCTAAAGCTTCATCGATAACAACCCCAACATTCCCTTTCTTATGTCCCTTTTCCACATAGCTGTGAGCAACTGATAATTGTTCCATCGGATAGCACTTATCGATAACTGCTTTATACTTTCCTTTTTCTATCAAATCTTTCAGGAACTTGATATCGTCTTCTTTTTCCAAGGCAAGACCTGAAAATATTTTATAGCCACGTGTCATGCCACTCCAATACCCCTGCACCATCTGAGTAACTCCTGCTGCACCTAGAATCCAGGTTCCTTTTTTCTTAAGCGTTTTCTTTACTGCTTCATAAGGGATTTTCCCAACTGTATCAAAAATGACATCATAATTTTCCCCATCGATTTCTTCTTTGGTATAGTCAATTACTTTATCTGCCCCTAACGACTTCACCATTTCGATATTGGCTGTGCTGCATACCCCTGTAACCTCAGCACCGTATAATTTGGCAAGTTGAATGGCTGCTGTACCGACTGCACCTGATGCCCCGTAAATGAGAATTTTTTGCCGATTTTGGATATTTGCTTTCCTTAGAAAATGTATAGCTGTGTGCCCTCCAAACGGAACAGTTGCCGCCTCTACATAGCTTAAATTTTGTGGTTTTAATGCTATTATTCCTTTTTCAGACAGACATATATACTCTGCGTAAGCACCTAAGCTCATCCCTGTAGATCCAAAAACTTGGTCCCCTGCTTTAAATCGGATAACTTCACTTCCTACAGATTCAACTATTCCTGCCAGGACTCCTCCTAGAATGGACTTCTTGGGACGTGTTAGCCCAAAGAACAATTTCACAGCAGCTGGATCCGCTTTTCGCAATCGCCAATCTGCTGCATTGACAGCTGTCGCCACTATTTTAACTAGAATTTCATTATCTTTTGGGACAGGTTTTTCGACCTCTTTTAATTGAAGTACCTCTGGTGGACCGTATTTGGTGTACACAACAGCTTTCATGGGCTTGCCCCCTGTGTGAAAGTTTTTTTATTTGCCTGCAATCATTGTATGTTGATCCACGAGAAAATACTTCCACCTGTTTGTAGAACATTTTGAACGTCCGTCCAAAATGGCGGTCAAACCGTTTCGGGCGATTCTTGATGGCTATCGGGCGATTTTTCGAAAAAACGGGCGATTATTTAAATTTACGGGCGAAAATTGAAGGCAATCGGGCGAAAATTTGATTTTACGGGCGATTTTCACGAGTAATCGGGCGAACACAAAAAAACCGACAAAGTCTTCCATTCGAGGAGGACTTTATCGGTTGGTTCCAAACTATTAATAGATCGACGTATTCTCTTTAGACATTTTCTCGATAATTTCTTTAACGCGCGCTAGGAAGCGTCCGCATACAAGACCATCAAGAACACGGTGGTCAAGAGACATACATAAGTTTACCATGTCGCGAACAGCGATCATGCCGTGGTCCATAACTACTGGACGTTTCACGATGGATTCCACTTGCAGGATGGCTGCTTGCGGGTAGTTGATGATACCTTGTGATTGTACAGAACCGAAAGATCCAGTGTTGTTGACAGTAAATGTTCCACCTTGCATTTCTGCAGATGTTAGTTTACCAGCGCGAACCTTGTTTGGCAAGTTCTGTGATTTCACGTGCGATACCTTTGATTGTTTTTTTCATCAGCGTTGCGGATAACCGGCACATAAAGTGCGTCGTCTGTTGCAACGGCGATGGAGATGTTGATGTCTTTCTTTTTGGACAATCTTATCGCCAGCCCACATGGAGTTGATTTGTGGGAATTCTTTCAAAGCTTGCGCTACCGCTTTTACGAAGAATGCGAAGAAAGTAAGGTTGTAGCCTTCTTTTTTTCTTGAACTCGCCCTTCAAGGAGTTGCGGTATTCTACAAGGTTTGTTGCGTCCACTTCAATCATTGTCCATGCATGTGGTGCTTCATGTTTGCTGCGTAGCATGTTTGCAGCGATTGCTTTACGTACGCCTGTTACAGGAATTTCGATGTCGCCTGCTTCTACTGGTACGTTTACAGGTTGAGTTGTTGCTTTAGGAGCACTTGCCGCTGCCGGTGCAGATGGAGCGGCCGGTGCTGCAGATGCAGCTTTGGGAGCTTCCGATGCGGGAGCTTGAGTAGCTGCCGGTTTGGAATCAGCAGTTGGAATGTTACCGGAATCGATCACCGCTTGGATGTCTTTTCTTGTAATACGTCCGCCTGCTCCGCTTCCTTTTACTTGCTCAAGATCTACATTGTTTTCTTGTGCAAGACGAAGAACTGCTGGAGAGTAGCGACGTTTGTTTGGTGCGTCTGCATCCTCTTGCGTAGCTGGTGCTGATGGTGCTTGGGATTTTGCTGCAGGTGCAGATGCTGGTGCACTTTTCTCTTTCGGTGCTTCAGCAGTTGCTTCTGTTTCTCCGCTACCTTCTGTTTCGATATAGCAGATGATTTCTCCTACTGCTAGAGTGTCACCGTCTTCTGCTACAAGTTCTTTGATTGTGCCTGTAAAAGAAGATGGGATTTCTGCGTTAACTTTATCTGTCATGACCTCTGCTAGAGGGTCGTATTTGTTTACTTTGTCGCCTACGCTTACGATCCAGCGGCTGATTGTTCCTTCAGTTACGCTTTCCCCAAGCTGTGGCATAGTAATTTTTTCTACTGCCATGATGAGAACCTCCTTTAATCGGTGGGCTCTGTTGAACTCTGCAGTTAATCTCCGTTCCAGGAGCTTGCTTTCCGCGGGCGGTCCGGGAGCCTCCTCAGGCTTCGCCTTGCGGGGTCTCCCATGTCCTTCCTCCCGCAGGAGTCAAGCTCCTTCCACTACAATCAACTGCTGGAAACTCAACATTACCATTCGTTCACTCTTCCACTTATATCAGAAATTAGTATTGAGCTAGCTCACGCATCGCTTTTTCTACTTTGTCCGGGTTAACCATGAAGTATTTTTCCATCGTTGGTGCATATGGCATTGCAGGTACGTCTGGTCCAGCAAGGCGCATGATTGGTGCGTCAAGGTCGAATAAGCAGTTTTCTGCAATGATGGCAGATACTTCACTCATGATGCTTCCTTCTTTTGTATCTTCTGTAAGTAGAAGAACTTTACCAGTTTTAGATGCCGCTTCCATGATAGCTTCTTTATCAAGCGGATACACTGTACGCAAGTCAAGAATGTGAGCGGAGATTCCGTCTTGTGCAAGACGCTCTGCTGCTTGTAGTGCAAAATGTACGCAAAGACCGTACGTGATAACCGTGATGTCTTCTCCTTCGCGTTTTACATCTGCTTTACCGATTGGAAGTACGTAATCATCAGTTGGTACTTCACCTTTGATTAGACGGTATGCACGTTTGTGTTCGAAAAATAGAACTGGATCTTCATCGCGGATTGCCGCTTTCAATAATCCTTTTACATCATAAGGAGTAGAAGGCATAACAATTTTCAAACCAGGTTGGTTCGCGAACACTGCCTCAACGGATTGGGAGTGGTAAAGTGCACCGTGAACTCCCCCTCCGTATGGAGCACGAACAACTAATGGACAAGTCCAGTCGTTGTTGGAACGGTAACGGATTTTCGCTGCTTCGGAAATAATTTGGTTAACTGCAGGCATGATGAAGTCTGCGAATTGCATTTCTGCGATTGGACGCATTCCGTACATTGCTGCACCGATTGCGACACCAGCGATTGCTGATTCTGCAAGAGGAGTATCGATAACTTTATCTTCACCAAATTGATCGTAAAGGCCGTTAGTAGCTTTGAATACTCCACCTTTTCTTCCTACGTCTTCCCCAAGTACAAATACTTTAGAATCACGTTCCATCTCTTCACGGATGGCCATTGTAACTGCATCTATATAAGAAATAACTGCCATGATAGTTCCCCCTTACTCTGCGTAGACATGCTTCATTGCGGATTCAGCATCTGCATATGGAGCATTTTCTGCGTATTCTGTTGCTTCGTTTACTTCTTTTGCAATTTTATCGTTAATTTCTTTTTCTTTTTCATCTGTTAGAACGCCAACCTCTTTTAAGTAAGCTGCAAAGCTGATGATTGGGTCATTGGCTTTAGCTGCTGCCACTTCGTCACGCTCACGGTATGCACGATCATCGTCATCACTGGAGTGAGGTGTCAAACGGTAGGAGATAGCCTCAACAAGTGTAGGGCCTTCGCCACGACGTCCACGGTCTGCTGCTTCTTTAACCGCTGCATATACTTCCAGCGGATCGTTTCCGTCAATAGTGATTCCAGGCATTCCATATCCAAGTGCACGGTCAGAGATCTTCTCACATGCCACTTGCTTTTCGTAAGGAACAGAAATTGCATATTTGTTGTTTTCACACATGAAGATAACTGGCAGCTTGTGAACTGCTGCATAGTTAGCGCCTTCATGGAAGTCCCCTTGGTTGGATGAACCTTCACCAAACGTTACAAATGTGCAAAGATCTTTTCCTTCTAAACGGCCACCAAGTGCCACTCCAACTGCGTGTGGTACTTGTGTCGTTACAGGGGAAGAACCAGTTACGATACGGTTTTTCTTTTGACCAAAGTGACCTGGCATTTGACGTCCGCCTGAGTTTGGATCTTCTGCTTTTGCGAAACCGGAAAGCATTAATTCAGTTGCTGTCATACCGAAAGTAAGTACAACACCCATGTCACGGTAGTATGGTAGTACATAGTCTTTCTCACGGTCTAATGCGAATGCTGCTCCTACTTGAGCTGCTTCTTGACCTTGGCAAGAGATTACGAATGGGATTTTTCCTGCACGGTTTAGTAACCACATGCGCTCGTCAATGCGGCGAGCTAGTAACATTGTTTCGAACATTTCTAATACGTTTTCATCTGTAAGCCCTAGAGCTTGGTGACGATTTTCTGCCATTTAATTTTACCTCCTATATGTAGAGAGTTGGGAGCGTGTAGCTCCTCTAACAAATAAATCAATATGATGTAGGCTGTTGATTTCCGCTGCAGGCACTCGCTTTCCGCGGGCGGTCCGGGAGCCTCCTCAGGCTTCGCCTTCCGGGGTCTCCCATGTCCCTTCCTCCCGCAGGAGTCTCGTGCCTTCCGCTTCAATCAACGTTCCTTCTTACAGGTTTTACGAATGAATCGCTTTTCCATCTACTGCAAGGGCTGCTTCGCCGATTGCTTCGGATAGAGATGGATGCGGGTGGATGGTGTGTCCGATTTCCCATGGTGTTGCGTCAAGGACACGTGCAAGGCCAGCTTCTGAAATCATGTCAGTTACATGTGGCCCGATCATGTGGACGCCTAGAATGTCATCGTTTTCTTTGTTCACTACAAGTTTAACGAAGCCATCAGATTCGCCGTAAACAAGTGCTTTTCCAATTGCGCGGAAAGAGAATTTACCTGTTTTTACGTCAAAGCCTTTTTCTTTTGCCTCTTCTTCCGTGTAACCAACAGACGCCACTTCAGGACTTGAGTACACACATTTGGAAATCATGGAGTAATCGATTGGAGCTGGGTTTTCGTTTGCCATATGCTCCACTGCTACGATTCCTTCGTGAGAAGCAACGTGTGCAAGCTGTAAGCCCCCGATTACATCACCGATTGCGTAGATATGGGACTCTTTTGTTTGGAAACGGTCATTTGTTGTGATGAAACCTTTTTCCACTTGAATTTCTGTATTTTCAAGACCGATGCCCTCCACGTTTGCTTGGCGACCAACAGATACTAGCATTTTTTCTGCAGTAAAGGATTTCTCTTCTCCTTTATGCTCGGCTTTGATTGTTACAGATCCATCTGCTTTTTCTAGTGTTTCTGAAAGTACCTTCGCACTTGTTACTACTTTGATGCCGCGTTTTTTCAACAGACGTTGCATTTCTTTGGACACTTCTTTGTCTTCTGTTGGCAATACACGATCTGCATATTCAAGGACGGTTACTTCTACACCAAAGTCATCTAACATGGATGCCCACTCGATACCGATTACGCCCCCACCTACGATGATGATTGATTTAGGAAGTTCCTCTAGTGATAATGCTTCATCAGAAGTCATTACTTGTGTGCCGTCAATTTCAAGTCCAGGAAGAGAACGTGGACGAGATCCTGTTGCGACAATAACGTTCTTCGGAATTAACATTTCGTTCTCGTCACCATTTTCGAACTCCACAGAGATCGTACCTGGCATTGGAGAGAAAATGGATGGTCCTAAGATACGTCCTGTTCCGTAGAACACATCTATTTTTCCTTGCTTCATTAGGTGTTGCACACCGCCGTGAAGCTGGTCGATGATTTTTTGTTTACGCTCTTGCACTTTGAAAAAGTCCAGTTTCACTTCTCCTGAAATAACGCCAAACTCTTCACTGTTTTTCGTTTGCGCAAAGACTTCTGCACTGCGAAGCAATGCTTTACTTGGAATGCACCCTGCATGAAGGCATGTTCCACCGATTTTCTTCTTTTCTACTACTGCTGTTTTTAAGCCAAGTTGAGATGCACGAATAGCCGCGACATACCCGCCTGTTCCGCCACCTAGGATGACTAAATCATATTCTTGTGCCATTATTCCTTGCTCCCTTCTAGCTCTGTACTACTTTGGTGTCAACGACTGTTCCGGGGTATTCTTTTGCTTCTTCTTCCCCACGTAATACGCGAAGCGCTCCTTCTGTAAGAGCTTGCAGTTCATTTTCACCTGGTTGTACGATGACGTCTGCAATCCAGCTGATGCGCTCGGAGATTTGTTTAACAAACCCTTTTCCATAAGCAAGTCCGCCAGTTAAAATGATGGCATCAACTTTACCTGCAAGGACTGCACTTGCTGAACCGATTTCTTTTGCAACTTGATATGCCATTGCATCGAAAATTAAAGCGGCTTTTTCATCGCCAGCTTCTATCATTTGTTCGACTTTAACTGCATCATTCGTTCCAAGGTATCCTACAAGGCCACCTTGTCCTACTAGCTTTTTCATGATTTCATCTCGGTAATAGTCACCGGAGAAGCATAGTGATACCAACTCACCTGCAGGTACCGTTCCAGCACGTTCTGGACTAAATGGACCGTCACCATGAAGACCGTTATTTACATCGACTACTCTGCCGCCAATGTGCGTACCTACTGTGATACCTCCGCCCATATGGGTAACAATCAGGTTAAGATCTTCATATTTTTTGCCAAGATCTTTCGCTACTCTGCGCGCGACCGCTTTTTGGTTCAAGGCATGGAAGATACTTTTGCGTTCAATTAGTGAAAATCCTGAAATACGAGCAATGTCAGACAGCTCATCCACTACCACCGGGTCCACGATGAAAGATGGGATATTCAAACCAGTAGCAATTTCGTAAGCGATGATTCCACCAAGGTTAGATGCGTGCTGGCCTGCATAACCGATTTTCAAGTCTTGGAGCATTTCTTTATTTACAGCGTATGTTCCGCCTTCGATTGGACGAAGAAGTCCACCGCGGCCACACACTGCACTAAGTTTTGATATATTGATGCCTTCTTGATCCAATGTTTCAAGAATGGTCGTTTTTCTGAATTCATATTGATCATAGATACTTGCAAAGGAATTAATCGTTTCGCTATCGTGACGTAATGTTTTCTCAAAAACAGAGCGTTCATTATCAAATACGCCGATTTTCGTTGATGTGGATCCTGGATTGATGACAAGTATGCGATATTCCTTTTCTAACACTGTTGAAACCTCCATTTCAGACGGACGGCAAACGAGCGAAATTCCTTTTCATCCCGTTTGCCCCCTTCTGAGAAACTTAATATTAATTTATATTAGCGTCCGTTACGACGGCTTAAAATATGATGTCCGTTTTGTAAAAATTGGCTGCGAGAGTTTTTCATTCTTTCGATACGCTCTTCAGCAAGACGATCTGCTGCACGGTAAGTCGGAATACCGTCACGTTTTGCGATCTCGATAACTCTTTCAATGTTGTCGTAGATTCCTTCTACTTTTTTCATTGCACGCTCACGGTTATATCCGTAAAGCTCATCCGCTACGTTAATTACTCCACCAGCATTGATTACGTAGTCTGGAGCGTAAACGATACCCATTTCGTGAATAATATCGCCGTGTTTTGTATCAAGCAATTGGTTGTTCGCTGCACCAGCGATAACTTTTGCTTTTAATTGTGGAATCGTTTCGTCGTTGATTGTCGCGCCAAGTGCACATGGTGCATAGATATCGCAATCAACACTGTAGATGTCGTTGATGTCTACTGCTCTTGCACCGAACTCTTCAACTGCACGATTAACTGCTTCTTTATTGATATCTGTTACGATAAGTTGCGCGCCTTCTTCGTGCAAGTGACGGCAGAGGTTGAATGCCACGTTTCCTACACCTTGAACTGCTACCACTTTACCTTCTAAAGAATCTGTTCCGAATGCTTCTTTCGCTGCAGCTTTCATACCGCGGTACACACCAAATGCTGTTACAGGAGATGGATTACCGGAAGAACCGAATGCAGGAGATACACCTGTTACATAGTCTGTTTCTTCATAGATTAAGTCCATGTCAGCAACAGTTGTTCCAACATCTTCTGCTGTGATGTAGCGTCCGTTTAATCCTTGGATGTAACGGCCGAAAGCGCGGAACATTTCTTCGTTTTTGTCTGTGCGTGGATCACCGATGATAACTGTTTTACCGCCACCAAGGTTTAATCCAGCTGCTGCGTTTTTGTAAGTCATTCCTTTTGCAAGGCGAAGTGCATCTTCAATTGCTGCATCTTCGTTTGCGTATGTCCACATCCGTGTTCCACCAAGTGCTGGTCCGAGTGTAGTATCGTGAATGGCAATGATTGCTTTTAGTCCAGATTGTTTGTCTTGGCAGATCACCAGTTGCTCGTAGTCGTAAGTCTCCATATATTTGAAAATTTCCATGATAAAATTCCTCCCCAAGATAGTAAATAATTTTAGTATGATTTATAAAAATTTATTTAACAGAACAAACTGCAAGTGCGAGTGAGTTTAGTTTACTCTCAGCTGAGTCTGCTCTAGATGTTAATACAATTGGTGCTTTTGCGCCGGCGATGATTGCGCCGACTTTTGCTTTTGCAAAATAGATCAGAGATTTATATAGGACATTACCAGCTTCAATGGTTGGAACAAACAAGATATCTGCCTGCCCTGCCACATCACTTTGAATTCCTTTGTGCTCAGCAGCAAGTGCTGATACGGCGTTGTCCAAAGCCAGCGGGCCATCAATGATGCAATCCTTTATCTGACCTCTATTATTCATTTGTGTAAGAAGTGCTGCGTCAACTGTTGCTTGCATAGCTGGATTCACTACCTCAACGGCCGCTAGTGGCGCCACTTTCGGAAGTTCTATTCCTAGTGCTCTTGCAACCTGAACAGAGTTTTGAACAATTTGCACCTTTTGTTGTAGGTCTGGTGCTACATTCATTGCGGCATCTGTTACAAAAATTAACTGTTCATAGCCTGGCACTTCAAATGCAGCAACGTGTGATAAGACATTCCCCGTACGCAAACCATATTCTTTATTTAACACTTCTTTTAGAATGGTTGCCGTCGGGACATTTCCTTTCATCAACACATCCGCTTCACCGCCGGAAACAGCTTTCACTGCAAGTTCTGATGCCTTTTTGGCACCATCAGCAGCTACAATTTTCAATGCTGGGTGTGATGCATCCACATTATGTTCTTTTAATAATGCTACTATTTTTTCCTCATGCCCAAACAATATAAAGGAAGCCAACTGTTTGTCTAATGCATGAGAAACCGCTTCGATCACTTCTTCATCTTCAGCTGCAGCAATGGCTACTACTTTAGAAGTGAGCTGGGTTGCTTTGGTGATAAGTTCCTCTAGTTTCATTTTCTCAACCCTTCCTTTCTACTCCAATATTCTATATGCAAGAAGCGTGCCAACTTCATTTTAATGAAAACGCTTTATTTTAGCGTTCAACAACAAGCAAGTTTCTTCATAGTGTGCAGTTTTTTGCATGCAAGTTCAATCAATCATAAACTTTTCCATTTTGTAATAAAGATTTCTTATGGAAACACCGAGTTCTTTTGCCGTCTTTGTTTTATTGCCTTTATTCTTCTTCAATGTCTTCTGAATTATTTTCGCTTCGTATCCTTCCAACATTTCCGCCAAAGTGTAATCACTTGCAACAGCTTCGGTAGAATCCTGGACAATCTTGCCTCCGCTCGTCGCCAAGTCCGGAATATGCTCCGTATCAATAAACACTTCATTGAATTTCATAAAAATAATGGCTCGACCAAGGACATTTTCAAGCTCTCTCACATTGCCTGGCCAATCGTATGCAGCAAGGTGATTGATTGCACGAGGGGTTAACCCATCCACATTTCTACCGTAGTCTTGGTTTATTTTTCTTATAAGGTGTTCACTTAATGCCTCTATATCCTCTTTTCTTTTCCGAAGAGGCGGGATGTGAATCGGCATTCTATTTAAACGATAATAAAGATCCTCACGGAATGAGCCATCTGCAATCCCTTTTTCAAGATTAACATTTGTGGCAGCAATGACCCTGACATTAATGGAGATTGACTTGGTGCCACCTACCCGTATAATTTCGTTTTCTTGTAAAACCCTTAATAGTTTTGCTTGAGTATTGGCAGATAATTCCCCAATCTCATCAAGGAAAATACTACCGTTGTTCGCTTCTTCAAAAAGCCCTTTTTTACCGCCCCGTTTAGCACCAGAAAAGGCACCTTCTTCATATCCGAAAAGTTCACTTTCAAGTAAAGACTCAGAAAGGGCCGCACAATTCACTCTAATGAATTTGTTATACTTACGGCTGCTGGCGTTATGAATAGCATGAGCAAAAAGTTCTTTTCCTGTACCAGACTCCCCGCGTAACAATACAGTTGCCGGAGTTTTCGCTCCAAGTTTGGCCTGTTCAATAGCAAGGCTCATCTCTTCTGAGGAACCAATGATATCCTCAAAAGAATACTTGGCTTCAAGCGTTCTGATAATCTGCCTTGCACGGTCCAACTCAGTGGTAAGCGTTTGTATTTCAGAGACATCGTGGATAACACCCACACTCCCCTTTAACTTGCCGTCCACAATAATTGGCGCAACGTTTACAATGACTTCCTTCTTGGAAGGACCAACTTTCAAGTTCACACCGCGTACAGCTCTCCTGGTTTCCAGCACTTTCATATGCATACTGTCACCTTCATAAATATCCGCTGTAGCTGGCTTGCCAATGATTTGTTGTTCTTCCAGTCCTGTCAGCCTTGAATATGCAGGATTTATCATCAACCCCCTACCAAATTCATCCACTACGGAAATGGCTTCATCGGAGGATTGAATGATTGCTTCAAGCATGGTTTGTATACCTTTTAAGTTTGTTACTTCTTCTGCAAGGTTCATCACTTCTGTAATGTCTTTGAACACAGCGAAAGCTCCAATTACCTTCCCATCTTCATCTATAAGAGGAGATCTTGTGGTAATGATTTTTTTGCCATTTTCCAGGAGCATCTCTTTGTTCTTTTCTACTTTTTGCGTATGTATCACATCTTGCAGTCTGCTTGTCGGCACATTTTCTAAGATATGTTGTCCAAGCATATGCGCTTTTTTTATTCCTACTATTTTTTCGGCACTTTTATTGTAGATAATTACCTTCCCGTGTTGATCAACCACCATCAATCCATCATGCAAAAGATTGAAAATGAGGTCGCGTTTATGGGATTCGTATTTCATTTTTGCAATCAGTTCTTCTTTTTCTTCTACCAAAGTTGCAGTAATGTGAGCTACCGTTCCTGGTACGAGAACCGTCTTAGGATTCTTCGCCTCACGAATTTCAAGAAACACCTCATCAGAACCAGTCGCTTCAATAATGATGTCAACCTTCTCCGATAAGAAATCCTTCCAATCACGTCCAACTGGAATCCCCATTTCCTCAGCAAGTTCCAAGCCAGGTGCCGCCTGATTAACATCAACTACAGCAATCAAATGGAACATTCCTGAATGCGTTAACATTTTTAAAATCGCAGAGCCACCTTTACCAGCACCAACTACTAATACAGTCTGCATAAAAAACTCCTCTACACCTGATACGTATATTTCTCTTACTATAGGTAAATTGAAAGAAAATTCACAGTCTTCTATAAAAGGTATGAAATTTCTTGCACACTTTTATCTTAAATCTTTTTTCTCTTCTATGCAAGGTTATTTCTGCTATAATGGAAACCGAAAGCTTTGAAAGTGAGGCCAACAATTGATATGCAACGTATAATCGCTTTAATTATTTTATTGATTCCTGGAATAATTGCTGTATATGGAATAAAATTGATGCGCGACATGGTTTTTAACATTGCGCACCCATTAATCCCTTCATTAACCTTACAATTCATCATCGGATTATTATTCTTCTTAATCGGTTTATGGTTTGTTGCAGGATTTATTTTTCACCGCGACCGCAAGCGGAACAATGTACAAAAAAGATTTCAAAAGAGAGAGAAATAAGAAAACCGGCTGTATATGGCAGCCGGTTTTAATTTTGATATTTTATTTGCACAGCTTTCTTCGGGTAGTCCGTGAAAAATCCTGCACATTCTTCTGCAAACAGTCTCTTCATCGTCTTCTCATCATTTACCGTGAATGGCCTGACAGGTACTCCCGATTGTTGAGAACGGTGAATGATACTGGCAGTTGCTGCCTTGATATGGGGATGAATTCCGCTTCCGCCGACCCATTTCGTATAATCCCACGGTTTGTAAATCCCTTCCATATATAGAACTGCTTTTTCTATTTTCGGCGCTAATGTATTTAAACGAGCTATGCTGTAGTGGTTAAAGCTTGAAAAGATAATCAAATGAGCCATCTTATGTTTGTCTACTAGCTCCAGCACTTTCTCTTCCATGCCTGCATAAGGAAGGATACTGTTCTTTAGTTCAATATTGACTATCGTCTGCTTTCTGGAAGCCCAATCCAACACTTCCTCTAATGTAGGTATTTCTGCATGTTTATATTGTTTTTTAAATTTATGTACAGCATTTAGTTGTTTTAATTCTCTTAAGGTTAAATCTTGGACAAAGCCTTTACTGTCGGTTGTCCGATTCACTTTTTCATCATGTATGACAACAGGAATGCCGTCTTTACTTAACTGAACATCTAGCTCAATGCCATCGGCTCCGTCTTTATATGCTTGCTCAAAGCTGATCATCGTATTTTCCGGATGAGTACCTGCCGATCCCCTATGGCCGAAAATTTTCGTCATTTTTACACACCTTTCTTTCTCTTTCTTGTCAGAAATAATTGTCAACGTACGTATTATTTAGTAAAATTTCTAGATAAAGCGAGGTGATCAGAATGCGCCCATTACAAATATCCGCTGAAACCGCCCAAAAACTTGCTGAGGCTTTAGATGTGCCTATCGAACAAGTCATGCATCTTCCTCAACATATCCTTGTTCAAAAGCTTGTAGAATTGGAACGAAACGAGTCAGGTAACAGCAATAATGAGTAATTCTAACATATTAATATATGTAACATAAAAACCCAACATACACTAATGCATGTTGGGTTTTCATTTTACTAGTATTTCTATTCCTTACCCTCTCAAGAAGCTCTGTGCTCTAGTCTTAACTTATCCGCAACCATTGCAATGAACTCACTATTTGTAGGTTTAGCTTTTGTCATAGACACGGTATATCCGAACAGAGAAGAGATGCTGTCGATATTTCCGCGCGACCAAGCAACTTCAATCGCATGACGAATGGCACGTTCTACACGGCTTGCAGTGGTATTGTACTTTTTAGCGATATCAGGATATAGAACCTTTGTAATGGATCCTAATAATTCGATATCATTGTACACCATCGAGATTGCTTCGCGTAAGTATAGGTAACCCTTTATGTGGGCAGGTACTCCAATTTCATGAATGATGCTAGTAATGTTGGCATCAAGGTTTCTACCTTTATTTTCTGGGCTGGAGGAACGGACAGATGATGAACCGGATCTCTTAAGGATAGGTGATGTTTTTCCGCTTACTTGACGGATGTTACCCACCAGATTTTCCATATCAAACGGTTTTAGGATAAAGTATGAAGCTCCTAAGTCAACCGCTTTCTTTGTCACATCTTCCTGTCCAAAAGCAGTTAACATGATAACATTAGGAGATTTCTCAAGGTTTAAGCCACGCATTTTTTCAAGTACTCCTAAGCCGTCAAGATGAGGCATAATGATATCAAGCACTAAAACGTCCGGATTTTTATCTTGAAGCAACTGAAGACATTCTTGACCATTGTGAGCTACCCCTACAACTTCCATGTCCTCTTGCGCTGAAATATACTCTTCCAAAAGACCGACCAATTCGCGGTTGTCATCTACAACACATACTTTAATTTTCATATTACTAGTTTCCTCCTCAGTCCCTATACTTTCAATAAAGCATTAAGCCTTTAATTTTATTCTAAATATTAAATTCGACAATGCAACCTCTTTTCCTTTAAAAAATTTAAAAAACCGTAAAATTTATATTAAATCTTTATTTTTCTCCAGAATCCTCTTAAATTCGACGTAAACCGCAATCTATTACATTTATTGGTGGATATGTCGAAAAATCTTTATCTCCTTCATCTTAACGTACTTATTTGCAAAACAAAAGAAAAAAAGTGAGCTGTGTTAGCCCACTTTCTTCTCTTTGTCCTTTTGATAAATATCAATTCCCGCTTCATTCAGCATCCATTCGATATGAACGCCATAACCGCTTGTAGGGTCATTGACAAAAACATGGGTTACTGCGCCGATTACTTTTCCGTTCTGTATAATCGGACTTCCACTCATCCCTTGAACGATTCCCCCCGTTTTTTCCAAAAGGGCAGGGTCCGTAATCTTTATGACCATCCCCTTGGTTGCAGGGAATTTCTGAGGAATGCTGCTTAAAACCTCTACATCAAACTCTTCCACTTTATCACCTTCGACCACCGTCAATATCTTGGCCGGACCTTCCTTCACCTCAGAAGACAACGCGATCGGCAAAGCTTTGTCCATAATGCCGTTTTCAATATCCTGATGCAAAGTTCCAAATATCCCGAAAGGACTATTCCTTGAGATATCACCGATAGCCGAACGGTCGCTAGAGAATCGTGCAAGCTTCTCTCCAGGAACCCCATTACTGCCTTTATCGATGGATGTTACGGTGGATCGTACGATTTGCCCATCTTGCACAATTATTGGTTTTTTCGTATCCATATCTGATATTACGTGTCCTAGTGCTCCATACTTCATGGTAATGGGGTCATAAAAAGTCATGGTACCAATACCTGCTGCAGAATCACGAATATATAATCCAATTCTGAAGGAGCTTTCTTGCTTGTCTTTTAAAGGAATAAGTTTCGTTTCAATGGTTTCTTTTTCTCGTGTGATGACAACATCAAGGGGGTCTCCGGTTTTGCCGGATTCTTGTACGAATGGAGCTACGTCACTCATTTGTTCAATGGTTTTCCCATTAATCTTGGTGATGATATCGCCAACTTGAATTCCTGCTATTTCTCCAGGTGATTTCTTTCCATCTGCTGTGTCCACTTGGTGGTGTCCTACTACCAGTACACCTAAAGTATTTAACTTTACGCCGATCGATTGACCACCAGGATACACTTTATATTCAGGGATGACATCTACATTGACTTGCTTAACCGGGATACCTGCCAGTTGTAAAACAACCTGCCCATCCCCAGCCTGTTTGCCTTGGAATGCTAACGTTTTATCGTTCGCCTTAATCCCGAGAGAGGAGGAAGAATCTTCATTCACCTTCGCAGTCACCGGAACAGATGACTGGAAATGTAACCCTTGTCCTTCAAACATCGTTATTTTATTTGGGATTTGGACATACTCTTTAAATGGTTGACTTACACATAATACCATGACTGAAACAAGGAGAAATACACCAACAATTTTTCTAATTATATCTTCTCTCAAACATTTTCACTCTCCTCGGTCCTATCCCACACCATTCATGGCTACATTATATAATTTTGCCTTGTCAGGCTACATTTATAACAACGATATTAATTTAAATGCTACCCATTATGGATAGTTATGTAATAAGGGGAGAATGGGGATAAATATTGATGGGATGAGGTTGAAGAATTTTATGTGAATATGCTCTAACTTTAGGCACGGTGTCGTTGGGTTTTTGGTTTCCAGCTTGTGATATCATTATTTTTGAGGATCTCGAGGGTTTATGTTTGAAGATTTTCGGGAGTTACGAAGATTCCGGATCGATGAAGACATCACTTCTCCTGATTTCTAGTCACCGAGGTCTTCATAACGACGATGAGGACCGCTCTCCTCCTGATTTCTCGTCACTGATGTCTTCATAACGACAATGAAGACACCTCTCCTCCTGATATCTCGTCATTGATGACTTCATCCCGACGATGAAGACATCTCTCCTGCTTTTTCTTCGTCACTGAAGTCTTCATAATAGCGATAAGGATCCAAAAAAACCGTCCACATCTCTAAATGCGAACGGCCAACTCTAAATAAAAAATCTAATCCCCTACCCCTGCTTAATACTCCCAGCAATCTCCAACAACTCGCGCGCATGCTCCTTCGTCAAAGAAGTAATCTCCACGCCAGAAATCATCCGACCAATCTCACGTACTTTTTCATCTTGATCCAGCCCACGCACCTTCGTTTTCGTGCGCTCACCGGATACTTCCTTACTGATGAATAGATGAGTGTCAGACATCGCTGCAACTTGCGGTAAGTGGGAAATACAAAGCACCTGCGAATCAACGGAGACCTGATAAATCTTCTCGGCGATAGCCTGTGCCACCCTACCGCTGACTCCTGTATCAACTTCATCAAAAATAATGGATGTGATACCTTGGTGTCTAGAGAAGATGCTCTTCAAAGCAAGCATAATCCTCGAAAGCTCTCCGCCAGAAGCGACTTTTGCCATCGGTTTTAACGGCTCCCCTGGGTTTGTCGTAAGGTAGAATTCCACAACATCCACGCCATTTTTACCAAACACGACCTCCCCTGATGCCTTTTCTTTTTTCACGTCCATGTTCACATCAAAGATCGCTTTTTCCAAGTACAAGTCTTTGAGCTCTTTATGGATGCTCTTCATCAATTTCTCGGAAGCTTTTCTACGTGCATCAGTTAGAGATTTCGCTTCAAGTGCAAGATCTTGTTTGAGCGACTCTAAGGACTCCTGCAGCTGGTGTATGTGCGAATCACGGTTTTGCAGCGTCTCTAGCTCCTCTTCTATTTTCGAAGCATATTCCAAAACTTCAGCAACCGTAGTACCGTATTTTCGCTTCAACTGCTTGATCTCATTTAATCTTCCTTCAATAAAATCAAGGCGGTTTGGATCAAATTCTAGCTGATCAATTTCATCCCTGATACGATAAGAGAGTTCTTCTAATTGATAATAAGAATTAGAAATGATTTCGTGAACATCTTTAAGGTTTTTATCGATTTCTTCCAGGCCCTCTGATTCAGACATGGCTTGTCCAACCCAATCGAGTCCCTTTTGTTCCCCGTGCATCGCATGGTAACAGTTGTTGAGCGATTGATAAAGTCGCTCATAGTTACTGATTTTGTTACGTTCCTCGAGCAGCTCATCCTCTTCATTCACGGTTAATTGCGCGTTTCTGATCTCTTCTGCTTGGAACTGCAGTAAATCAAGGCGATGTGCAACCTTTTGTTCATTTTCAGTGAGTTCTAACAGCCTTTTTTCTACATCCTTAAAAGAAGTATAAATGTTTCTATATTCTTTAAGTTCCTTTTGCACAGCTACTCCGCCAAACTGATCTAAAAGCGAAAGGTGCAAATCCGGGTCCATTAGTTCTTGATGCTCATGTTGTCCATGAATGTCCACCAATGTCTGACCAACTTCCCTTAACAACGCAATGGTGACAAGCTTTCCATTAACACGGCAAACACTTTTACCTGTAGAATGGATTTCTCGTCTTAAGACAACCATTTCGTCTTCAATATCAATACCAAGCTCCTGGCAAACTTTATAGGCAGGATGCTTCTCCTCTTCAAGTAGGAACAATCCTTCTAATTCCGCTCTTTTTTCTCCAAATCGAACAAACTCATGAGATCCCCGTCCACCTGCCAGCAAGTGAATAGCATCAATGATAATGGATTTACCTGCTCCAGTCTCACCGGTTAAAACCGTTAACCCTTTGTCAAAAGAAAACAGATAGGGATTCTATAATGGCAAAATTTTTTGATTGTTAACTCAGCAATCATATCATCACATCCTCGCGTGATTTTATAGCATATTTATAAAGCGGTCGGATAACTCTTTTGCATCCTCCGGCGTGCGGCAAATGATCAAACATGTATCGTCCCCACAAATAGTTCCGAGGATTTCCGACCAATCAAGATTATCAATTAAAACACCGATAGCATTTGCATTCCCCGGCATTGTTTTCATCACAATCATATGACCTGCTATATCAATTTTAACAAACGCATCCATTAAAGAGCGTTTCAGTTTTTGAAGAGGATTAAAGCGTTGATCTGCTGGGAGGCTGTATTTATACCTGCCGTCTAATAGCGGAACTTTTACAAGATGAAGCTCTTTAATATCCCTTGATACGGTTGCTTGGGTCACATTAAACCCTAAACTTTTCAAACGATCGACAAGCTCGTCCTGTGTTTCGATTTCGCTGTTTGTAATCAATTCTCTAATCTTTATGTGTCTTTGGCCCTTTGTCATGTTGGCACCCCTTAATAATCTATATAACCTAGCTTTATGTTAATGGAAACCTTTCAATATGTAAAAGAAAAAAGGAACAACCATCGTAATAGTTATTCCCCTTTTTCGACCTTCAATTGTAGGTGCGCATCTGCAACTAGAGCGGATATGGAAGTATCGAGATTATTTTCTGCGTTTTCTTCTGTATGTCCATTCCATTGCAAATGAAGGAGGAATTCAATGTTCCCCTCTCCTCCCTTAATAGGTGAGTAAGAGGCATTCATCACGTCATACCCTTCCTTCAGGCTGAAGTCAATGATCTTATCCATCACCGCTTCATGTATCTTCGGTTCGCGGACAATACCTTTCTTGCCGACCTGCTCTCTTCCTGCCTCAAATTGAGGTTTAACAAGTGCCACCACGTCGCTGCCTGATACCAGCAGGGTCTTTAAGACAGGTAAAATTAATTTCAGTGAGATGAATGATACATCAATGCTTGCGAAATCCGGCATACCTTCATTTAAATCAACCGGCGTAACGTATCTGAAGTTGGTTCGCTCCATCACGACAACTCGTTCATCTTGACGAAGTTTCCATGCTAGTTGATTGTATCCTACATCAAGTGCATAGCTTAACTTTGCACCATTTTGCAGGGCACAATCCGTGAATCCGCCTGTAGAAGCACCGATATCAAGCAATATCTTATCCTTCACATCTAAGTCAAAGACTTTTAGCGCTTTCTCCAGTTTTAAACCGCCTCGACTAACATATGGCATTACATTGCCTTTTACAGTCAAAGGAGCATCCAATGCTACTTTTTCACCAGGCTTGTCCAGCCGTTGTTCATTTGAATATACAAGTCCTGCCATAATGGAGCGCTTTGCTTTTTCACGTGTTTCCACTAGGCCACGCTCCACTAAAAGGACATCTACTCTTTCTTTATTCGCCATATATCCTTAAGCCCTTTTTTGTTTTCTTCTAGCTGCAATCAATTTAACATTTTCCACGACTTTTTCTGTTGTTAAATCTATTTCCTGTAGCAGCTCCTTCACGCTTCCATGTTCAATGAAGCGATCAGGAATTCCCATTCTTACCACACGGTTCGTATATCCATTATCACTAGCAAATTCAACAACCGCACTGCCGAATCCACCTTGAAGGACTGCTTCCTCAATCGTTACGAAAGGTATACCTGATTTGAAGAGGTCATGCAATAACGCCTCATCCATCGGTTTGATGAATCTTGCATTCACCACTTTCACCGAGAGGTTTTCTTTTTTCAGATAATCAGCAGCTTCAAGTGCCATTCCAATTGTCGTTCCGAAAGTCAGGATGACAGCGTCTGTTCCTTCTTTCAGAACTTCCCATGACCCAATTGGAATTTCTTTTAATTCCTCATCCATTTTGACACCCAGTCCATTACCGCGCGGATAGCGAAGTGCGATCGGACCGTCATCATACTTATTTGCCGTATAAACCATATGTTGGCCTTCATTCTCGTCTTTTGGCATCATCAGGACCATGTTCGGTAAATGCCTTAAAAATGCGATGTCAAAAACACCTTGATGTGTTTCGCCATCTTCTCCAACCAAACCGGAACGGTCAATTCCAAAGAATACATTCAAGTTTTGACGGCAGACATCATGCACGACTTGGTCGTACCCTCTTTGCAGGAAAGTAGAATAAATGGCAAGGAACGGTTTCATCCCTTGTGTTGCAAGCCCGGCTGCCATCGTGACAGCATGCTGTTCTGCAATTCCAACATCAAACATTCTGTCCGGGAATTCTTTTGCAAAACCTTCAAGCTTAGATCCTACAGGCATTGCAGGCGTCAGAGCGACAATGCGCTCGTCTTCACGCGCCAATTTTCGAACTGTTTCACTAACTACACTGCTCCACGCCGGCGGTCCGCCAACAGGCTTCAGGAAGTCACCCGTTTCAATTTTATACGGGCCTGTTCCATGCCATGTTCCAATAGTGTCCAGTTCAGCCGGCTCATAGCCTTTTCCTTTTTTCGTCACCACATGAATCAAGACAGGTCCTTCTGTCTTCTTGGCATATTTAAGATTTTCAATGAGATCGTTGTAGTTATGTCCATCAATTGGTCCTAAGTACGTAAAACCAAGTTCTTCGAAAAACATACCGCTGACAACTAGGTACTTCAAACTGTCTTTGATGCGCTCAGCCGTTGACGCCAGTTTCCCGCCAACTGCAGGTATTTTCTTAAGAAGCACTTCCAGTTCGTCTTTTACCCAATTGTATTTACCAGCCGTACGCATTCTTCCAAGTGCACTGTGCAAGGCACCAACATTTGGCGCAATGGACATTTCATTATCATTTAAAATGACAATCATATCTTTCTTTTCGTGGCCGATATGATTTAATGCTTCCAAGGCCATTCCGCCGGTCAAAGCTCCGTCGCCGATGATCGGAATAACATATTCATCTGTTCCTTTAATGTCTCGAGCAGCCGCCATACCCATCGCCCCGGAAAGAGAGGTGGATGAGTGTCCAGTTTCCCATGCATCATGCTCGCTCTCATTCCTTTTCGGAAACCCACAGAGACCTTTATACTTACGCAACGTACCAAAATCACAGGCTCTACCTGTCAAAATTTTATGAACATAGGCCTGGTGTCCAACATCCCACAAAAACTTGTCTTTAGGGCTGTCAAACACTTTGTGAAGTGCAATAGTAAGTTCGACTACCCCTAGGTTTGGCCCGATATGGCCGCCTGATGTGGAGAGCTGCTCAATGAGAAAACGTCTGATATCCTCGCTAAGGCTCTCCAATTCATCTATAGACATTTTCTTTAAAAATTGCGGATTTTCAATCTTTGTAAGATCCAAAAGGGATCACTCTCTTTCCTTGCTAATTTCGCTTATTTTTACGCTTTTTATTTTCCTTTAACACCACGATGTTAAATTTATCTTCTAGTATATAAAACAGTCTTCCCACTTGAAACAGAATAGGTGTGGAATACCGGATGGCCATCGACTTTCCGAAAGCCTTTCCACCAACTGTAACAGCCGCAACTACGCTTGTGAATACAACTGCTACAATATAGTGAAACAAAGAGTCCTCTCTTTGCCCTACTGACAGGGTAAACGATATCACTACTATCGCAGATGCGGTACCACTGATGATTCCAGAAATATCGCCGATTACATCATTACAAAAACTTGCAAACCGATCGGCATTCCTGACAATTTGTATGGCCTGTTTGGAACCGTTTACCCTTTCTGCCGCCATGGCATGAAACGGTATTTCATCTGCTGCTGTGGAAGCAATACCTAGCATATCGAAAAATATTCCGATAAAGACAATGATAAATACAATGACCATTCCAACAGCCCAGGTTACCCCTGAGAGCAGGTAGGTGGAAACGATTGAAAAAATAGCCGCTAACACGAGTGTGATAACGGCGATAGCTAAACTCCAATTTATTGCATCTTTCCATTTATTAACCATAGTATAAAATCCCAACTCTATATAAGTAAGCTTTTGTAGTTATCTTACATTTTATTATAGACAAAATTATTTTAATCCACCAAACTTCAATCGTTTTATTATGTAAAGTGGTCATGCATGGAGTAAAAACTGCGGCTTAGGTCCAGTAGGTTTTCCCAAGCAAGTACCAGATGTCGCCATACTGGCGGTTTCCCTTTAAACCTGCCTTAGCCGTGTCGCCAGCGACTAGACTGGATTACCACTTAGTCCGCACTATAATCCTCAATACATGTCTAAATTTCAGAACAGTCTAGGAGTTTTCCTCTACAGCCCTTAACCAGATCTTAGCCTCTTTTGCAGAACGGATTTCATATGGAATACATAGATAGATTCACTGGCCTAGTGAATAGATCCCATACCATAATCCCCTCCGACTCCACTCAAGGCAGGCTACGCTGTTTATGTCCGACCCAGTCAGACATAATACAGGTTTATCACCATTCCACTACTTGCTCCCCTAGGGGAAAAACAAGCGTTAGAATGGGCCTCCACGGAAGTAGGGTCTTCGCCCACATGCCATTGTGGATCGCCCTACTACCTTAACTCCCAGCATCAACCCAAGGCTGGGCGCCTCAAGCCGACACAAGGAACTTCATCGATGTGCCCTTTAGCGGATTTTTAGGCCCGCCTTCAGAAAAGGTGGACTGACTAGAATACTGCACCACTCATTTGTACCATACACTATACCACAAAAAGAGGAAATGCTCAATTTTGACTGCTACTTTTGTCGATTAATGGTCCCTTTTGGCAATTAAATCGCAAAGTTGCCCCAAAAGATCCGACTCTAACGGGATTTCCTCTAAAATTCGCTTTGCCTCTTTAATATGATATTCCAACTTTTCTTTCGCGCCATTCATTGATAAAAGAGACGGGTAGGTCACTTTTTCGTTTAAGGTATCTGACCCTACCGGCTTGCCAATCTTAGCGGCGTCCCCTTCAATATCCAAAATGTCATCCCTGATTTGGAAAGCAAGGCCGAGATGGTCGGCAAATTGCTCCAACTTCGAGATCTGTTCTTCTGTTGCATCCCCTAGTATCGCACCTGCCACAATGCTAAATCCGAGAAGCTTCCCTGTCTTGTTTCTATGTATATATTCAAGGTCTTGAAGCGAGAGTTGTGCGCCTTCACCCTCCATGTCTGCAACCTGTCCGCCGACCATCCCTGTTGGCCCTGCAGCTTTAGCTAGCTCTTTCATCAGAGTGACAACTTTCATAGGCTTGACGTCAAAATTCAATAGATCTTCCATAACCTCAAAGCTATGCGTGAGCAAGGCATCCCCAGCCAATATTGCCATCGCTTCCCCAAACACCTTATGATTGGTTGGCTTTCCGCGTCTGAAGTCGTCATCATCCATACTCGGAAGATCATCGTGAACTAAAGAATAGGTGTGTATCATCTCCACGGCACAAGCTACCGGCATTCCCAACTCTTCTGGTTTCCCAAAAGACTTTAACGTAGCAAGTACTAATAAAGGTCGAAGTCTTTTTCCGCCCGCCTTCAGGGAATAATTCATGGATTCAAGTAAAACTTCCGGTGCTTCCACAGCATTCATATAAGAAAAAAGTGCGTCCTCTACCAACTTCTTTCTATCTTTCATAAAAGTTTGTAAATCCATCACCTGTGACAATTAAGCTTCATCCTCCTGTACTTGGAATGACTCCAATTCGCCATTTTCTTTTAGGATCTGTTCCATTTCTGCCTCAACATGAGAAAGCTTGTCATGACAAAGCTTGGACAACTTCATTCCTTCTTTGTAAAAAGAAATAGCTTCTTCTAATGGCACATCTCCTTCTTCAAGCTTTTCCACAATGTTTTCCAAATCTTTCATTGCTTCTTCAAATGTAACATTCTTTTTTTCAGTCATTTCCTTTTCGCTCCTTTACATCTTGTACTTCACATTCTAATCGACCATCTTGAAGATGAACCTGAATGGTATCCCCTTTTTCTGCTTGATCCACATTTTTTATAATGGTGCCATCTTCTTGGTAGGCAAGACTATATCCTCTGTTCATGATTTTAAGCGGACTTAAAGCATCCATTTTGGATAATTTATGTTGGAATTCCCATTGTTTTTTTTGTCAATGTCTGCTGCATTTGCTTGGTAAGTAATTTTGTCTGCTGTTCTAGTGTAAGCTTTTCTGCTTCCCATTGCTTTTTCGGATGGTTTCTTGCAAGTAATCCAGCGAGTTGCTCCCATTTTACATGCTTACGTTCCACCATTCTTTTCATGGCCGCCTCAAGATCTTCCATGGTCCGATCAAGATCCTGTTGCTTTTGGGCATAAAGATTTTTAGGAAATCTGAATGCATACGATTTCTGCAGTGTAGTTAACCTGTCCTTGTAATGCTGCATCAATTTGTTGGAAGCTCTGTGCAAGCGAAATTTACGATCTGAAAGGCGCTCCATCAGTTCATTAATATGCGGTACAGCCAATTCTGCCGCAGCAGTAGGTGTCGGTGCGCGCATATCCGCTACAAAGTCCGCGATCGTAAAGTCTGTTTCATGCCCAACAGCTGAAATGATCGGAAGCTTGGAAGCAAAAATGGCTCTAGCCACTGTTTCTTCATTGAATGCCCATAACTCTTCAATGGACCCCCCACCACGGCCCGCGATAAGCACATCAAGATCAGGCATATTGTTAGCGGTTTGTATCGCCTTCACAATGGATGGTGCTGCATTCATCCCTTGAACTAGTGCGGGAATAACAATTATTTTCGTTAGTGGATATCTTCTTTTCAAAGTGGTGATGATATCCCTGACCGCAGCTCCTGTTGGAGAGGTGATTACCCCTACAGCACGAGGGTATTTTGGCAGCGATTTTTTGTATTCCGGTGAAAACAAACCTTCCTGGGAAAGCTTCTTTTTCAATTCCTCATAGGCTAAAAACAGACTGCCGACACCATCAGGCTGCATTTCTTTTATGTACATCTGATAGGACCCGTTTGCTTCATAGACCGTAACTTCTCCACGAACTAGGACCTTCATTCCTTCTTGCGGCTTGAAGGCGAGGTTGCGGTTTTGCCCAGCAAACATGACTACCTGGAGTCGTGCGTTTTGGTCTTTGAGGGTAAAGTACATATGCCCTCTGCTATGTTGCTTGAAATTGGATATTTCTCCTTTCAGCCACACATCTTGTAAATGAGGATCCACATCAAATTTTCTTTTTATGTATTTCGTTAGAGCAGTAACCGTTAAGTATCTGCGTTCACTCATAATAGTTAACTCCTTTTTGAAGCATGGTCATACGAAAAAAAGACGGAAGAACCTTAAGTCCCATCCATCTTCTAAGATACCATATTAACTGGAAAACGTCTTGTTTTCACTTGCTTGGTTTTGTGCCGATTGAAGCGTATTGTGCAACAACATTGTAATTGTCATCGGACCGACCCCTCCAGGAACAGGTGTGATAAAGCTCGCTTTTTCTTTCACCGACTCAAAGTCCACATCCCCACACAGCTTTCCTGTCTCAAGTCTGTTGACACCGACATCAATCACAATTGCGCCATCTTTCACATATTCAGGCCCAATTAGTTTTGCACGCCCAACTGCAGCAATCAAAATATCGGCCTGTTTCGTAATGGAAGCCAAATCCTTCGTACGGGAATGACAATAGGTAACCGTGGCATCCTCTTTTAGCAGTAATTGCCCGACCGGCTTTCCTACTATATTACTTCTTCCGATTACCACCACATGCTTACCCGAAATAGAAACATCAAGGGATTTAATCATTTCTACTATTCCATAAGGCGTACAAGGAAGAAATGATTTCTGATCAATCATCATTCTACCGATGTTTACAGGATGAAACCCGTCCACATCTTTATTAGGGGAAATATGTTCAATAACAGCCAGTTCATCAATATGATCAGGCAAAGGTAACTGCACCAAAATGCCGTGCACGGAAGTATCGTCATTAAAATGAGTGATTCTATTGAGCAATTCTTCTTGCGTAATAGAACTAGGATACTCTTCCAATATACTTTTAATTCCAGCTTCCTCGCATGCTTTCTGTTTCGCTCTAACATAGGATTGTGAAGCAGGATCTTGTCCTACCAAAATAACTGCCAAGCTTGGTTGGATACTCTTTTCCGTATGTAGCTCAGAAACCTTCTCTTTAATAAAAGCTCTTTTCTCCACTGCAAGATCTTTACCTGATACTATAACTGCTGACATGAATAGCTCCCCCTTTTATGCTACTACTTACGCATTATTTTCGATGGTAGTTTTTACTTTAGAAAGGACTGCGTTAATAAATCCGCTTGATTTGTCATCACCAAATGTTTTAGCAAGTTCAATTGCTTCATTCATGCTGACATTTACAGGAATCTCTTCGACAAACATCATTTCAAAAACAGTCATGCGAAGAATGGTACGGTCCACTGTTCCTAAACGATCAAGGGACCATTTTTCCAAGTGGGATTTTAACGTGGAATCGATTTCCTCCTGATGCTCTTTCGTGCCAAACACGATGCTGCTTAGGAAATCATCCGGCCTTTCCCCTTCTTCTAATACATTTGTGATTGCTTCATCCGGCGCAATATCACTTAAATCCATTTGAAAAATGGCTTGAAGCGCCTTTTTTCTTGATTCACTACGTTTCATTGTTCGATCTCCTTATCGTGCCTATACTAGTATAAAAAGATAATAGCACATTTTTATCAAAAAACACATGTTTTTCATTCGTTTTTCAGCTAAATTACATACAAAATGAACACTTTGTAACCAAACGTTCGGAATTAACCATTTTCATCCTTTGCTCTGGGGGAGCTCAAAAGGTGTCATTCTTCTATTTAATTATGTCAGTTTCATCTTTACCGAGATAATACCCTACTATACTTTTTGAGAAAGTCTAGTTAAAAGTAGCGACTAAAATTGTACCTAATTATGTGGGGGAACACAAGGGAAACTTAGGTTGGAACCTTTCTTAAGCAAAAAAAATTGTAGACACCCTTCTAATGAGAGTGCCTACAAGGTGAAGTCTTATTAAATTTCTTGTTCTACTTCTACTTCATTTTTTTGTGCTTCAAATTGTACTCCGACTACATGGATATTCACTTCTGTAATTTCCAGTGCTGTCATATTCAACAGTGCTTGACGGATATTGTCTTGAACTTTTTGTGCAACTGTTGGAATAGAAATACCGAACTGCATCACACAAAATACATCCACTTTAATGCCTTCTTCGGAAAGATCGACTTTTACACCTTTGCCGTGATTCTTTTTCCCAAGTCTCTCTACCACACCAGCAGCAAAGTTACCGCGCATTGACATAACGCCTTCCACTTCGGAAGCAGCAATGCCGGCAATAACTTCAATGACTTCAGGAGCAATTTCAACTTTGCCAAGTGAATTGTTGTTTTCCATTTCTAATAAGTTTCTTTCGCTCATAATTAACCCTCCTAAATATAGTTAAGAATTCATGACATCATATTTCTCAAGAAATTTCGTATTAAAGTCCCCATCTTTGAACTTTTCGTGATCCATAAGTTTCAGATGGAAAGGAATCGTAGTATGAACGCCTTCAATAATAAATTCGCTTAACGCACGTTTCATTCGTGAAACAGCTTCTTCACGTGTTGCTCCATAAGTGATTAGCTTTGCCACCATGGAATCGTAATATGGCGGTATGCTGTAACCAGGGTAAACAGCGGAATCCACTCGAACCCCTAGACCACCTGGCGGAAGGTACATTTCAATCTTCCCAGGGGAAGGCATAAAGTTCTTTTCTGGATTTTCTGCATTGATACGGCACTCAATCGACCAGCCGTTGAAAACGACATCTTCTTGCTTAAGAGATAGTGTTTCCCCAGATGCAACCCGAATCATTTCCTTGATTAGATCCACCCCTGTCACCATTTCCGTAACAGGATGCTCTACTTGGATACGGGTGTTCATTTCCATGAAGTAGAATTTTCTATTCTGATAGTCATAAATAAATTCTATCGTACCTGCACCCATATAGTCCACTGCTTCAGCAGCTTTTACTGCCGCATCCCCCATTTGAGCACGAATTTCTTCATCCAAAACAGGTGAAGGCGTTTCTTCCACTAGCTTCTGCAGACGGCGCTGGATGGAGCAATCACGCTCTCCAAGGTGGATCGTATTACCATGGCCATCTGCCATTACTTGAATTTCAACGTGACGGAAATCTTCAATGAATTTTTCAAGATACACGCCAGGATTACCGAAAGCAGTTGCCGCTTCCTGTTGCGTAATGGAAATACCCTTTTTCAGTTCCTCTTCGTTTCTTGCTACACGGATACCTTTTCCGCCTCCGCCTGCCGTTGCTTTAATGATAACAGGATAACCGATGTCATTAGCGATGGAGATACCGTCATTGATGTTTTCGATGATTCCTTGAGAACCAGGAACAATTGGCACACCAGCTTTACGCATCGTTTCACGCGCAACGTCTTTCGTTCCCATCTTGCTGATCGCTTCAGGACTTGGCCCTACAAATGTAATGTTACACTCTCGGCAAAGCTCGGCAAAATCCGAGTTCTCCGCAAGGAATCCGTACCCTGGATGGATAGCATCAGACGCCGTAAGTTTTGCCACGCTAATGATGTTCGTAAAATTAAGGTAGCTGTCTTTTGACGTTTTTGGTCCGACACAATATGCTTCATCCGCCAACTGTACATGAAGGGATTCTTTATCCGCTTCCGAATACACAGCCACCGTTTCTATATCCATTTCTTTACATGCACGAATAATTCGTACTGCTATTTCTCCTCTATTGGCAATCAATAATTTTTTTATCATGAGTGTCGCCCCCTCCTTATACTGTTTTTACAAGGAATAAAGGTTGACCATATTCTACTAATTGGCCATTATCAACCAGAACCTCGACAATTTCGCCTTTGACTTCTGCTTCAATCTCATTGAACAGTTTCATTGCCTCTACGATACAAACGACAGAATTTTCGCCAACTTTGTCCCCTTCTTGGACATATGCCGCTTGATCCGGTGATGGAGACGCATAGAACGTTCCAACCATCGGGGATGTGATTTTATGTAGGTTCGCATCTTCCTGTTTAGGTGCCGCTGCTTCTTGTTTAGTTTCTGCAGCTGCTGTTGGCTGTTGATTCGGTTGTGCCGGTGTTGTTTGTTGTTGCGGTACTGCTTGTGGTGCTGGTGCAGCTACTTGTTGCGTGCTCACAACAGTTTGTGCCGCATGCTTCTTCATTTTAATTTTGGAACCTTCATTTTCATACGTGAATTCATCTATATTGGATTGGTCAATCAACTTAATAATTTCTCTGATTTCTTGGATCTTTAACATATTTCGTTCACTCCTCGGTCCTTTTGATGATTAGTTGCTGCGTTGATGTTGCTGTGCGGCTGCCTGAATGTTGCTATGTACATTTTAACAAAATAGTTCATATTCATCATACGATACAAGCTTCCGAAATTCAACTAAAAATAGTAATAGATATTATTACCTAGTGCTAAGTTTAGGTGGTTGCGTGAATTCAGGGTGCTAGTAGCGTTAATGAAATGATGAAAACGCTTTAGTTATTATTATAGGGGATTTTGGGTGTGGTGGATAGGGGGAGTGTTGGGGATTGGGGATAGTGGAGGAAGGTTTTGCATTGGTTGTTGCGGATGTGCAGGGGAAATTGCTTGTGTCATTGGTGACTTTTACAGAGTGTCCGAAGTTTTGTGGATTTTGACCGAAGTTTGGGGAAAGTTGACCGAAGAATTTGCATAGTTGACCGAAGTTTGGGGAAAGTTGGCCGAACCGATTTTTCAAGTGACCGAACACCGTGAATTTTTGTCCGAACGATTAGGCTTATTTGTCCGAACCCCCTTATAATATAGGACTAAAATGTCCGAAGTCACATGTAATTTGTCCGAACCATTTTTAACTCGCTAAAAACGAGCTATTTTCTTATGTCTTGTACATATTTCAAACTGATCTCCCATGAAAATTCAGCAGCCCTCCGTCAAACAATTTGTTCTTTTTGCTAATTGTCCGAAGTTTTCCTAAAAGTGACCGAAGTTTTTGAAAAGTTGTCCAAAGATTTCGCAAAGTTGACCGAAGCTTCGCAAAAGTTGACCGAACCAATTTTTCAAGTGACCGAACGTCCCCAATTCTTGTCCAAACAACCCTACCAAATTGTCCGAACCCTCATCCAAATCAGTGCTAAAATGTCCGAAGTCACATGTAATTTGTCCGAACCATTTTAAACACCTCCAAAACAGCCTGATTTTAAGAGTTTTTCCTCAAATTCAACACAACTTCCCATCAAAAGGCCAAAAGATTAATTTGCTAAAACCTTTCCATAAAACCCCTTCCCCCAAACAAAAAGAATTTCAAAAAATTTGTCAGATCTTGCAGGAAAAACCTTCCTCCATGTCAAAACTAGTAACATTAACTAAAGGAGTTGTTTGCCTATGATCATTCTGAAAGAACGTGAAATGTCTTTAAAAATCAAAGTATTAGAAGCCTTAAGTCGGCGCCTTCCTGCCTCCCACCACATGTTACCGAGGATAAATTCAGATTTAGGGAAAAACATAGCTGGTTTTAAAGGAGAAGAGTCGCTTAATTACTACTTGGAATTGTTACCCGACGAAGAGGGAGAGTTTTATGTTTTGCAAGATATAAGGCTACCTTTTAAAGAACATCACTTTCAAATTGACACACTTCTGATCTTCCCTACTTTTTTCCTCATATTAGATGCTAAATATATGAAAGGCACCCTCGCGTTTGACCCGGCCTTCCAACAACTCATTCAAAAATTCACCGAAAATGAAGTAGATAAAACTATCACCTATTCAGATCCGATAATTCAAGTGCAGAATCAACTCACTAAATTCAAAAGTTGGTTAAAAGACTATAAAATTCAGCCTGGTCCTTGTGAAAGTCTAGTAGTCATTGCGAACTCAAGGGCAGAGATTAAATGTATTTCGCACCCCACCCTCGTTAAGAACATGGTAGTTCGCAATTCAGGGGTTGAAGCAAAAGTTACAGACTTCACCAAAAAACATACTAAAGAAACCTGGTACGCAAAAAATGTACGTAAACTAAGCTCGCTTATAATTAAAAAGAACGAGCCTGTCACCTTTATAGATCTGGAGAAAGATTATGGGGTAACTTCAGATTGTATACTAAAAGGTGTGCAGTGCCAGAAATGTCATCATATTGGTTGTGAGAAAGCCTTTGGGACTTGGCTTTGTCAAAAATGCCACCATACTTGTAAGGAGGCACATCTCCATCTACTAAAAGATTATAAGTTGTTAATTGGCCCTACAATCACTGTTTCCGAGTTTCAGAAAATAACTGGTATTAAAAATGAGCGAACAGCACGCCGTCTGTTGCTTTCATCAGGTTTATCCTACTCAGGCAACACCAGTAAAAGGGTCTATTTTCTATAAAACCAAAAAACCGAAGCCCCTGTATTCCCAGGGCTTCGGCACTTTGACTAACTTATATTATTCGCCTTCTTCTGTTGCTGGTGGGAAGTCGAATGCGATGTCTTCGTTACGCACGTCTTTGAATTCTTGGCGCACCATGTGGTAGATGTCGTTCGCCATTTGTGGTGAGTGTGCTGCTGTTTTGACTGTGATTCTGATTTTGCCGTCTGTTACGCGAACTAGTGCATCATCTACATCCTTGTGTGAACGGATTGTGGATTCTAGGATTAGTTCTTTTTCAGAGATTTGTGCAAGTTCGTTGTATTGGTCAACTGCTTTGGAGATTTCTTCTGCTGGTAAATCTGTACTTGCCATCATTTCTTTTAGTTCTGCACGGTGTACGCTGCGAAGGTTTTCTAGTTCATAGCGCATTTCTGCTAATGTCTCGTCAGAAGAGATGTATTTTACTACAGCACTGCCATCTTCCTCTGTGGCTTCTTCGCCTTCAACAGCTTCCTCACCTTCTGCTCCTTCAGTTCCTTCTTCTCCATCAGTGCCAGCTGCTTCGCCTTCTTCACCGCCGTGGTTTTCAGTGGTTTCGGTTGCTGCAGGTTGTTCTGTGGCGTCATTTGCCAGTTGTTCGCCGGCTTGTTGATCACCGATAAAGTAGTAAGCGGATAGGACAAAAACGAGACTTAACATAGTTAGTAACCAAACGGTTTGTTTTTTTAATAACATGGATTATTCCCCCTCAGATTTTTTTGGAAGGACTGCTACTTTGTGCTGTGGTACGTCTAGCACTCTGGTGACAGCATCCAAAATCATTTGTTTTACATGTATATTTTCAGCGCCCTTTGCTACAATCAGAACTCCGCGTATGACCGGTTTTTTAGTTTCGGTTACGACCGGAATTTCTTGTTCATTTTTCCTGATGACGAGGACTTGTTCGTCCTTTGAGGTATCAGTGACGTCACGCTTTCCGCCATTTTGGTCTGTTTCGACCGTGTTTTGCTGGGAGGTGGTGACATTTTTCTGAAAGACTTTTTGCTCGGAAGAATCCACGTTAACAACGACAGATACGTCATTAACGCCGGTGATGGCCTCGAGTGCATCTTTCAACTGGTTCTCAAAGCTTGCCTCGTAATCAGAGATAGTAGAAGGTGCGTTGGCATCGTCACTTTGTCCAAATACCGGTTCATCTTCCGGTTCTTGCTGCTTCATGGTTGGCAGGACACCGCCACCTGGAGAGCTTGCGCTGTCTTCACCAAAGAACAGGTTTCCGAATAAGATGAATCCTACACCAAGGACGAGTATGACCGTCATGTATTGGTATTTTGCTTTTTTATCTTTTGACTGATTGGTTAGCAGAGATTTTAGCCATGGAATGAATGCTTGGTTTTTCTTTTCCACCTTGTACTAATCCCCCCCTTCGACTGCTACTGAAATATTGGTTGGTTGTAGTTGCCATCGATCTGCTAGGAAAGTTGCTATTTTCCCTTCTTCTCTCGAGGAAGGAGCTGGTTCCTTTTGTCTGGAGGTGTCAATTTGAACAGGTTTTACAACTTGAATGGCTGTCTCCTCTGCTTGCTCTAGTAGAATCACAACGGACTCTATATTTTCTTCTATTGGTATTTCCGTAAGCTGGTCCTCATTTTTCACAACAATCTGTATGTCTTTCACTGTTACACCATAGCTTTCTCTCAACTCCTCCTCCACATCTTCTTTCATTAGGACAGCCGCTTTATTTAAAATGTATGCAGCATGGGAGGCTTGTATTTCTTTTTTCTTCATTTCTATTAAATTTTCTGTATTTTCTTTTGATGTGTAGGATGAATGCGTGGTCATTTTAGCAAAAAGTTCATCCATATCTGTGGAAAGCAACTTTAAGATGGGGGTTAGGATGACGACAATCAGCAGAAGGCCAATCACTAGTTTTGTGTATTTTTGCATCGAAGAACTTGGCAGCAACATTTCGACTACCGTTGCTAACAGGATAAATAGGATGATACTGGTGATCCATTCTGTTAAGTAACTCATTTGCTCTCCCCCTTACCTGACCATCACGGTTATATTTCCTGCTGCAATGATGACCGTGATGCTTAAAAAGAACATGAAGGAGACAATTGCCAAGGCAGCAAAAATATAAATGATGCTTTTGCTGATAATATCGAGACATTTTATGACGGTACCGCCTCCTAAAGGTTGAAGGAGGGCCGCGGCAAGTTTATAGATAATTGCAATAGATAGTATTTTCACCGCCGGGAATGCAGCTAGTAAAATCAATGTGGCCACACCCAGGATTCCGACTGTATTTTTTAATAACACAGATGCAGTTATCACGGTATCGGTGGCATCTGTAAACATTCTGCCGATAACAGGGATAAAGTTTCCGGTTACAAATTTGGCGGTGCGAATGGCGATTCCATCTGTTACCGCTGCGGTTGCACCCTGTACGGAGATAACCCCAAGGAATACCGTTAAATAGATTCCTAGGATTCCAATGCTAACATTTCGAAGTAACGCCGCCAGTTGCGTTACCTTGTAATGTTCACTTAATGTGCTGACAATGCTCAAGATTGCTGAAAGAAACAAGAGTGGAAGTACGACATATTGAATAAGCAGACCGCTTGTGTTCATTAAAAATAGGATAATGGGGTGGAAAAATGCTGCTGAAACTAATCCGCCTGATGAAGCAATGAGCGCGATGAGCAGTGGAACTAATGCAATAATGAACCCTGTCATGGCGGTTATTGCTTCGAGTGTGTAAGAGATAACGATATGAAAACTGTTAAGCGCGATGATGATCAGGACCATGAATACGACACTATAAGCCACTTTACTGACCGTTTTCTGTTCAAAAGCATTTTGAAGCGTTTGTAGGAACATGCTGAAGATGGTGAGTAAGATCAGGCTGCCGAGTAATTTTCCGTTCGCGAGCAGTTCATGAAATAAGTACTTCAGAAAACCTTTTGACCATTCTTCCAAGGAGAAGGACTTGTCCCCTTTTACAAATTCCATGAATGACCCTTTTTGGCTTTCTGGCAAAAAACCGTCATACTCTTCCATTACTTCTTCCCAGTACACCTTGATTTCTTCTACATCTATTCCTTCAATTTGATCTGTTACTAGTTCTGATGGCGAAGAGGGTGAGGCTTGTACTAATTCAAATGGAAGGAACAGTAGGATTAACAAGGCTGCAATGATTGCAAGAATGAATTTCATAGGATTGCTCCCCTCTGCTTTTTCATTTTAAGAAGGAATGAGATTAATGATGGTTTCAATGATAACAGTCAAGATTGGAATGGCCATCGCAAGTATTAATATTTTTCCCGCCAATTCGATCTTGGATGCGATTGCTCCCTGCCCTGCGTCTTTGGTGATTTGTGCTCCGAATTCTGCGATATAGGCGATACCGACAATCTTGAGAATGGTTTCTACATAGATTAAATTCACATTGGCGTTAATCGCGATCCTCTCTAGCATTCTGATGACATCAAATATTTGCTCTACTAAAAATAAGAAAATAGCACAACCGACAAATACGACTAGCATGAAGGCAAATGTCGGTTTTTGCTCTTTAACTACTAATGCAAGAAAGGTGGCGATTAAGCCAAGACCTACTATTTGGAGAATCTCGATAGGTCAACACCCCTTATCATTGGAACAGGAATACCGATTTGATTCTTTTGAATAGATCGTCGACGATGCTTGCTACCATAAAAAGAATGTAGATGAATCCGAGTAAGGTTACCCAGTGTGCGTATTCTTCTTTGCCGAGTTGTTTTAGTACGGTGTGCAGGAAGGCTACGACGATGCCGATGCCGGCGATTTTGAATATTACGTCTACTTCAATGCCCATGGACGCTCCTCCTATTTTTTCCGGTTTGCTTTGTTGCATTTACGCCGCTGTTCCTTTCCGCAAATGACTTCGCTTTCCGCGGGGCGACCTTGAGCCTCCTCGGCAAGCCTGCGGGGTCTCACCAATGTCGCTACTCCCCCGCAGGAGTCTTCGTCATTTGCTCCAATCCACAGCTAGAAGCCTTCAATTCCCAGATTCTTCCTAGTGCCTTGACCGCTAAATCAGTAATATCACCAGTAGTAATCCTGATAGGACTCCGAGGCTTTTTACCATTCGTTCGTAACGGTTTTGTTTGTCGCGGGCATCTAGTTCTTCTCGTTCTAGGTGGGTTAATGCGAGTTGGATATGCTTTTGTTGGGTATAGCGATCATGCTGTCCGAGCGTTTCGCCGAATTGTTTCATGATCTCGAGTTCTGCCGTTTTATATGCGGTGTTTTTCCAGACATCATCCAAACTTTCTTGCCAGGCTTCTTTTACTGTCAGGCTCGCTTTTTCCAATTTATTTGCAAAGCTTTCGAAAAACCATGAGAGTGGTTTTTCCAATTGCTTGGAGATGTTTTTGGTGGCATCTGCTAGAGGAGTATGACCATACATGATTTCGGCTTCAAGAGATTGCAAGGCTACTTTTAATTGTCTTAATTGTCTTGGCCTTTCTGTCAGGTGCCTTGCCGCTTCAAATCCTGCCCAGGAAGTTGCCACAAGTATTAAGACTGCCCCTATAAGTTTGATCATCTTCTCACACCCTCTTCCCGGTAGATCTCCTCTCCCATTTCATTTACGATTCTCTTGATGGATCCTGGGCCATTGGATCTGGTCAGTTCCACGAACCGTTTTACTGCCCGGTATGATAAGATTTCTCGAAGACTTGGCCGGCTTTTTAGTTCATCAAACGAAAAAGCATGAACCGACATGAGAAGCCCCACGCCTGCATTGACGGCTTCCATCACTGCTTCGCTGTCTTCCATTCTTCCAATTTCATCTACTACAATGACATCTGGGCTCATGGAGCGGATCATCATCATCATGCCTTCTGCCTTCGGACAGCTGTCAAGCACATCTACCCTCTGTCCCAAATCGTGCTGGGGAATACCATGTACACACCCAGCGATCTCAGAGCGTTCATCCACAATCCCCACCTTGCATGAGGCCACGCGTTTTTCCTCACACCCTGAGCTCATGATCCTTGCTAGGTCCCTAAGTAAAGTTGTCTTTCCTGTTTGTGGCGGTCCAATTACCATTGTGCTGAGCCACCTGCCTTTTTCGTACAGATAGGGCATTAACGGTGTAGCAACTCCAATCTTCTGTTTGGCAATACGGATATTAAAGGAGGATACGTCCCGAATTGCCTTCACTTTCCCTTGTTCTGTGATTACTTTTCCAGCTAGACCAACACGATGTCCTCCAGTGATTGTGATATATCCCCGTTTCAGTTCCTCTTCCAGTGCATAAATGGAATGCTTGCTTATTTTGTTTAATATGTGAATCGCATCTGTTGCCGTCACTATATAGGCCGGAAAATAAGGATTCCCATCTATTATTAATTCTAGGGGGCGATTTACCCGAACTCGTATTTCTTCCATCCTCTCCAGTAACGGTGGTGAAAGTGTATCAATAACACCGGTAATTTCCGGTGGCAAAACAGTAGTAATACTCGCAAGCATACATATCCCCTTCTTGTCCTATTATTACTTACAATGTATGCGGGCTTGGACAATATATAACAACGGAATACATTTTCTCACTTATAGATGCCAAATAAGATAAAGCCTAATCCAATAGCTATATAAATCATTTTCGAAAAGGAGATTTCGTCTGCCATACTAATCAAGCCAATCATCATGGTGGAAATGAAGATCAAAGGCCCCACCACCGCTAACATCGAGTTCACCACAACCGCTTTTTTCACATCATTTAAGCTGAGCATGATGATGGCAGCAGTAATTTCTAGTAACCCTGAAAAGATTCGAATCCCTGCCATTGACAGAACGGCATGATCGAAGTGACCTAATAATTTTTTCATTATAATTTGTCCTCCCTCTTGCAGCTGCACAATTAGAGCATCTTGTACAACCTATGCGGAGGAGAATGAAAGAAGAAGTAAATTTAGTTTGAAAGGAATGTAGCAATTTAGGGAATGCTAGCGGAAGGATTAATTTGGGAAAGGCGTGGATGTTATGAAAGGGATCGGTAAAGTATTTTGGATTTCCGTTATCATTGCTGCTTTGTTTGTATTGATTGGGGTTATTTTCCCAGAACCTTTTAGTAAGGGAATGGATCAGGCAAACTCATTCATTCTAAATGCTTTTGGCTGGTTTTATCAATTGGCGGCTACTTTCTTTCTTTTATTTGCTTTATTTCTCATTTTTAGCAAATACGGCAAAATAAAGCTTGGAAAAGACAAAGATCTCCCGGACTACTCTACCTTGACATGGTTTGCGATGCTGTTTAGTGCGGGGATGGGGATTGGACTGGTTTTCTACGGAGTCGCAGAGCCTATCTCCCACTTCACTACACCACCACTTGGAGAAGGTGGAACTTCCGCTTCTGCAAAATTAGGTCTTCGTTACACCTTTTTACACTGGGGATTTCATGCATGGGCCATTTATGCAACCATTGCGCTTTCCATCGCATATTTTAAATTTAGAAAAGATGCCCCTGGATTGATGAGCGCAACTTTGTATCCTATATTGGGGGAGAAAACAAACGGAGTTTTCGGAAAAACGGTGGATATTGTGGCCGTTTTTGCCACTGTTTTCGGGGTTTGTGCTTCACTTGGTTTAGGTGCACAACAAATAAACGGCGGACTCAACTATTTGTTTGGCATTCCGAATAACTTCACTATACAGCTGATCATAATGGCGATTGTGACCGTTCTATTCATCGTTTCAGCAGGGACGGGGCTCTCTAAAGGGATAAAATACTTAAGCAACACGAACATGATTCTTGCTACATTTCTATTATTTGCGGTCCTTTTTATAGGACCAACAACCTTCTTATTGAATTTATTTACGACAACACTTGGAGATTATATTCAAAACCTCCCAAGCATGGGGCTCCGTCTTGCTCCATTCAATAACGAAAATGCAGAATGGATTGAAGGTTGGACGATTTTCTATTGGGCTTGGTGGATTTCTTGGTCACCTTTTGTCGGGACATTCATCGCCAGGGTGTCTAAAGGACGGACAGTAAGGGAGTTTGTCATTGCGGTGTTATTGGTTCCGACACTTGTATGCGCATTTTGGTTCAGTGTTTTCGGAGGGACCGGGATCCATATGGAGTTATTTGAAGGGGCTCAAGTTTCCGCCCAAAGTTTTGAAACAGGACTTTTTTATGTCTATAAACTTCTGCCATTTGGGACCATTTTATCTATTATTACAATTTTGCTGATTGCCACCTTCTTTATTACTAGTGCGGATTCTGCTACGTTTGTGTTAGGAATGCAGACAACAAATGGAGATATAAATCCTCCATTTTTCGTAAAATTGACTTGGGGATTAATTCTTTCTGCCTCTGCGGTTGTGTTGATGTATACAGGGGGATTGGAAGGTCTTCAAACCGCCATCATTGTGAGCGCTTTTCCTTTGACCTTTGTTTTGTTGATGATGGCCTTCGCGATTGTCAAAGCCTTTCGATTGGAAATCAAGGGGAAGGTACCTTTGAAGAAGACGAAGGAGAATTGAGTGGACAAAAATAACTACTTTGATGGAAGGAACGATTAGCTTTGAACTTTAAAAGTGAATTACAAGAAGCGCAAGATATCATTCATAAAGCACATCATCATTTAAAACAAGTTAGTTCCAACACTTTAGAATCTGAAGCTTGTTATTTTGCAATAAGAGAACTAGAGAAGGCTCAACAGAAAATCCAACAGGTACAACAACAAATCAATGAATAAAAAAAGAAAAAGAGTGCGCATTTGCAAGGAATTTGCGCACTCTTTTTTTATTAGTATCTATCCCAGTTTACAACCTCATCAAGCGGAAGACGAGTTTTCTCAAATCCTGCTTTTGCGCCTTTACCTAGTGAGATTAACATAATGGCCTCATAGTTTTCCGGAACATTGTATGCTTTTACGAATTGTGTTTCATCGTAACCGCCCATTGGAACGGTATCATAGCCTTTAGCCTTGGCTGCCAGCATTAACTGCATAGCCACTAGTCCACCATCAATGTGAGCAATCTTCGCTAAGCGTTCTTTTGAAAAACTCCCGTACCCATCAAGAATGCTGTTGACGTACATGTTTTTAACATCTTCTGGCATTCTTCCTTTTTCAGCGATTGCACTATAAATACGGTCTGCATTTTTGTATGCTTCGCGGTCTCCAAGTACAGCGATAACCACAGACGCATCCACAATTTGTTGCTGATTATTAGCGATCGGTAACAAACGCTCTTTTTCCTTTTGATCTTCAATAACTAAAAATCTCCAAGGTTGAAGGTTGCTAGATGACGGTGCTAAAATAGCTGTTTCTAAAATCTCCATGATTTCACTTTTATCCATTTTGAATTCAGGATCATATTGTCTAACTGAGCGGCGTTCTTTTGCGACTGTCAGAAAGTCTGTATCTTCCAACTGCTTTGGCGCTTCTTTGGTTGTATCAATTTCTTTTACTTTATTTAAATATTCTTCTTTACTCATAGTGTTTTTAGACATATTCAATTCCCCTTTAACTGTATTTTCTACAAGAACAGTATAGTTCGTTAACTGTTCCTTTGTCAACTACAGTTTATCAAGGCAAAATAAAAAAGCGAAACAGCTTTGTTTCACTTTTTCATTAAATCAGCTATGGTCTTTTGTTCTAAACCGGCTACGACCCATCCTTCCATTTCATCACGCAGTGTACAGAGCGACTCGCGTGTAGTAGAAGCAAAACATTCTTTACTTTCTACATTAAAAAAACCTTTCGGAAATGTTTCTGCTTTCATTGCATCGTACACTTCGGACAATTTTATTTCGCTAGGGTCTTTTACGAGAAAATAGCCACCGTCCCGGCCCTCTTTTGCCTGAATTAATTCGGTTTTAACCAGATGCCTTAATATTTTTCTTAAAAAGACGGACTTAGAATTCAGCTTCTCTGCTAATTCTCCGCTCGGACATCGGCCTTCATTATTAGCAAGCACCACGAGTGCCTGAATGGCCACACTGAACCACTTTGTACTCGTTACCTTTTCAGTCATTGTTTCACCTCTTCATCTACACTTTATTCTGAAACATCTCCCATAAAAAGTCAAAGTGTTTAGGAAGTTGGTAGGTGACAGGGGACATAAAAGCCAGTTTATTCTTAGGTATCTTTTATTTCAATTGATTGTAATACGTCTAATCATGAAACTAAAGTTTAGCTTGGGATCCCCATTCTTCACTTAATATCGCGTAGGTGTACTCATCCCACCAACCTTCGCCATGAGGTATACACTTCTTAAAATAACCTTCCCTTCTCATGCCGATCTTTTCCATCACACGGTATGAAGGTACATTTTCGGGTTGGCACGTTGCTACAATCCTATGTAAGCCTAATTCTTCGAATCCATACTTCAATACCCCGAATGCAGCTTCTGATGCGTAACCTTTATTATAATAATCAGGGTTAAGTACCCATCCTATCTCGTATGTATGTTCACCAAAGTATTTGAAAAATTCAATATGTCCAATCAAGGTATTATTTTCAGCTAGTATTAAAGGAAATTTTTGAGCTTTATTATTCATGTTCTCTTTAATAAATGCTTGTGTTTCTTCTTTTGACAATACACCCTCGGGCATATACTTCATAACTGACTTATTGCCAGTATAAAGATACACATCTTCCCAATCTTTTAAGTTGAAATTGCGTATAATCAATCTTTCTGTTCTTATGTTCATGTGAACTCTCCCATAAGGTTTAGTCTTCCTCCAACCTTCCCAATTCTTAAAAAGGAGCGACCCGCTTTGCCTCTGATTAATATTTGCAACTTAGAATAGTTGGATATGAACGAGCCGTTTTGCAACAAACGCTCCCCTTTATTGAAAATGAAGTTATTTGATAAGCTTCATCTTAATGATTAGCTAAATGATTTAAACAATCTTTTACTGATGATTAATTCTTATAGTATTCATAAATAAAGAAACCTGAATATTCAACATAAAATCCATCTTTTATTAAATTATAATTCTCTGAACTAATTGCAAATCCAAATGATGAATTTGGTCCTCGACCAGTTTGATCTACACTAATTTTTTCTCCATCTTTATTATACAAATAATAATCCTTATAGGACCCATTTGTCGTAAATGTCCCATCCTCATTAAAGATACCATTGTACATAAAGCTTCCTTTGTCGTATTTCATATTGTATGTGGTGTTAAAATTGAAATAAATATCATTTCCCCTATTCCAAACCTTATCAAGGAAAATGTTAGTGCTATCTTTATTTATAAGTTCTATGCCAAACTGTGTTTCTTTCTTACTATTAAGTGGTATCCATTCAGGCTTTACAAAGAACTCAACAGTCTCATCGTTTTTAATTAAATTAAGATCATACCCATCCCGTTGAGTTACATTTTCTAAAATTCCGTTGTTTGAATATGTTTCATTATAAAATAAAAATCCCCCAAAAACGCAGCACCCGATAATAATGAAATAAAGTACACTTTTTTTGATTATTTTGCACCCCTTTCAGTTCAACCACCTTACTTAATACCAATTATTTCATAATCTGAAAAGACCTACAATATGTAATTTTTTTCTAAACAAAAAATGAGCGCTGATCCTTGTAGGGATTGCGCTCGAAATATTAATGATAATTATCCAAGGAAAATACCAGATAGTGAAGGAAGATTGGAAAGTAACCTGAGGATTCGTTCATAAAAACTAAATATAGCACAATAGATTACAACGGAACGTACATTTCTATGACGAAACACTCTATATTAAGTATCCGTGTCACTAAAATTAAGATGAACTATCGGATATCCATTGTAAAAAAATTATATCCATTGTAAAAACACTTTTATCAATAGTAAAATCAATTTATCCATCATAAAAAAGAGTTATCCATGTTTACATCAGCTTTATCCATTGTAGCTATCTTTTAGACTTGTGTTCAAACTTACTTCCCACAAGTAAACGCCAAAACCACTGGTATCCGCTGTCTCCTAACAAACTCTTCTTCGCTACTAAAATGTTCACGTTTGGGTGTACCTTCGCGTAAATCTTGTACGGAAAAACCCGCTTTTCTGAGTGCTGTGAAATATTGTTCGATAGTACGGTGATACTTAACCACTACTTGGTTAATCCATGGCTCTTTCCTTTCACCATCACGGAAGTAATCATCCACAATCCAATTCCCGCGCTTATCTCCAGATTCTTTACTAGCAAAAGATGAGGTTGTAAGCGGATGTTGAATACTGAATACAAATTTGCCACCCTCTTTTAGGGTTTCGTGAATACTTTGAAACAGGCGGTCAATGTCTGAAACATAATGAATGGCAAAACGCGCGGTTACGAGATCGTATGACGCACTCGGATAATTAAACGATTCCATTGTTTCATTATGTATAGTTGCGTCAAGTTCAAGTAAGGTAGAACGCGCGGCTTCTACCATTTGTTCAGAACCTTCTACACCTGTGTAATGCTTTGCCCCTAATTGCAGCAGTTCTTTACCAAACGAGGCATCTCCACACCCTAAATCTAAAATGGTTCTATTTTGAATGTTCCCAACTAGTTCGAACATAATTGGACCTTCAATTGCATTATTGGGACTGTCTTGTCTATTTCTTCTTTTCATGTAATTTGTAAAAAAATCCGATTGATCGTAAACACTAGATCCTCTGAACTCCATTGAAACATCTCCCTACCCTTTGTATGTATTACGAACACTCCAATATATTTCGGTATAATCATCACTATAAAAGCCTTCAAGATTACACCGCTCAATTATTCTATCTATCTTCTTTTTATCATCTGAACATATCATAGAAAAATGGCTATCCCAATGAGTGGTAATAAGAATGGAGTTATCATGAGTGAACAGGTTATGTCGTGCCAATGTATCTTGATCAATTAAGTCATCTATGTACTCTAATTTTCTTTCTGTACCAAATTCATCGCCAACCCAAATCCAATCATACTTCTCCTTTTTAATTGCTCCTAACAGATTATTTATCAAAAGCTCCGGCAACATCCCCTCTGTTGGTGGAAGAAGGTTCTCTTTCTCAATCACAGTGTTAATAATCTCTTTGAATTCCTTATTCTCATACTCCTTTTTTAAGCCAAGTATTCGGGTACGAAGTCCGATATCTAACTCTTCAAAGCTTTTCATTCCACTAAGTACTAAGAATTCTTTCCACGTTACCATTTCGCAATGATTTATAATTTGAAACTTGTCAATGTTTGTTTCTGAACTAAACAGTTTGGGATCTATCGTAACTGGTTTAATAAAAGGATGGAAGAAAATATAGACATCACTAAAAACACCTTTATAAAATTCCTTTATTGATACGTCCTCATAGGCACAAACTGTATATCTATGAGGTTCTGGAGCGACTCTTTCAGTATCCAAATTGAACTCTCCTTATCCAAAGTTTTATGGTCTATTCTTGTTCCTCTACCTATGCCCATCTTTCCTCGCTTGAATATAGCCGTAATACGCACAAGTCCCATTTTGGGTTAAGTCTTTCACTTCAAAACCGCACTTCTCATAGAAACTGTAATTATTAGCGGAGGTATGTGCAAACCAATCACCATGAGGAAGTTTTTGAACACAGAGTTCTACTATTTTCCTCCCGATTCCTTTACCGCGATATTCGGATAAAATAACTAAATCCATTATGTTTGCAACCATTATTTGGTCTGAGATCACTCGAACCATCCCAATCATCTTGTTTTGATCCCAAACTGTAAATGCCCACGTTGAGTTTTTGAACATAAGCGAGAACTTCTCCTTTTGCCAAGCGGGGGTATTCTTTGCCCATCCTGCATCTTCAAATAGAGCTTCCACATATTCAGCCGGAACTCCTTCTTTACCCTCCCTGATTACAAAGCCATTGAAATATTGGTACATATGTATCCTCCCCCTACAAAACTCTATATAACTTACACTCTTTTATTTTCTTTGCAACCTTAACAGTTGGAGTCCGTCAGAAGGATGACCATAATATGGTCCCATCCAACGAGGATAGGTTATTGGAATAACTGTCCAAACAACCATACCCAGATTAAAAGTGGATGCTCCCCAAAAGAATGATTTTAAATCACTTGGGGGTAACGATATTCCTATTGCTGCAAATATAAACACAAGTAAAAAAGACATAATCGGTCCACCTGCCAAAGCTGCAATCCTCTGTCGTTTGTTTAAATCCCCTTTCCAATCAACGAATCCTATATAAGACCAATGAATGTGGAAACGAAACCTTCCTATTCGAAAATTTTCTTTGTTTTCCTGACTTCTTTTTCCTAAATATATATGTGCATCAAGTTTTGAAAGAGAAACAACTCCTACACCATGCCCAATTTCGTGCATGAGGACACAAACAGGGATAACAAAAATATAAAAGAGAAAAAATAACAGCATGGATTGCTCCTTTACTAATATTTTTTTAAATTCGCTTTCCGCATTTAATAACTTTTAATGACAAACTCGACAGAACAAAAGCCAATATTATCAACAAAGGCGCCACCACGAATAATCCTATTAAATCCGTTGTAAGATTCCAAGTTACGAAAGCATTCCAGAGTATCCCCATTGCCTTCCATAAAAGAACAAATTTAAATAATGTAAATATAAAATATATTATTTTTTCAAAACCTTTTTTCAACATTGGCGATTCCTTCTCCTCCTTTTTTCCCGTCAATTAATCAACTTATTTAAGGTCCATAAACAATCATAAAGATCATCAGACAAAGATTAAATAAAATCAATATCTTTCCAAAGATATTTTTAAAAGCTAGAACGGAAAAAAGCATAGTAATTAAAAATGAAGGAATTGCAACTTTTGAAGGGAAATAGGTGAAATCTAAAATTCCTACCATGGGAAATAGTAAGATAAGGATGCATATGCCTGTAAATATGCACGAGAAAAGACATGCAAGACTGAGGTAACTAAATGTGGACATACTACTTATGTGTTGTTTTTCATAATTATTATTTGCCATATTTATCTCCTTTTTTTATAAAGTTTTGCTCAATACCAATTATTTCAAATTTTTAATATTTACACAATATGAATTTCATAAAAAATGAAGCTTACCTTTTTTCAGATAAGCTTCCACAGGTATAATCTATTTTTTAGTTAACGGAAACAAAACACAGTCCTTAATCGTATCACAATCCGTTAATACCATGAGTAACCGCTCAATCCCAAATCCCCAGCCGGAAATTGGAGGCATCCCATGTTCCATGGCCAATAAGTAATCTTCATCCATCTCCATGGCTTCTGTATCACCGCCACTTTTCAACAGGGCTTGAGTTTCTAATCTTTTTCTCTGTTCCACAGGGTCGACTAATTCTGAATAGGCATTGATGATTTCAGCACCATTTACTACTAATTGAAAACGATCTGTTATTGATGGATTGTCATCATTCGCTCTGGCTAAAGGTGAGAGGTCAATTGGATGGTTAACTAAAAATGTTGGTTCAATTAAATGCGGGCGGCACATTTTTTTGTATAGAAGGTCAATAAAGTTCCCTCTCCCTAATGTCTGGATATCCTCGCCTTCTAAATAAATATTTCTTCGTTTTGTTTCTTCGTGTAAGGTTTTTACATCTGGATACAAATCAATATCAATGCCTGTATCCTTTAAAATTAATTCTCTAAATGACACTACATTCCACTCTAATGAAAAATCAATGGATTGTCCTTGTATACTTATAACTGTTGAGTCAAAGGTTTGTTTTAGGACATAGACAATCATTTCACGCATGAGCTGCATCGTATCTTCATAATTCCAAAAGGCTGCATAGCCTTCCACCATGGTGAATTCTTGAAGATGTTGAGGGCTGATTCCTTCGTTTCTAAAACATTTTGCAAATTCAAATACTTTTGTAAAGCCGCCTACAATTAGCCTTTTTAAATAAGTCTCTGGAGCAATTCGTAAATTAAGTTCCATATCTAATGAGTTATGATACGTTTTAAATGGGCGGGCTAAAGCACCGGAAGAAGTATGTTGCAGTACAGGCGTCTCCACTTCCAAGAAATCTTTTTCTTCTAAAAATCTTCGAACAGCACGCACCAACTTTGTTCGCATTAACATACGGTTTTGTGTTTCTTTTGTCATCATCAAATCAATATATCGTTGTCTATAACGGGTATCTGTATTCGTTAATCCATGCCATTTATCTGGCAGAGTGTGTAACGTTTTCCCAAGCAGCACATAGTTTTCAATACGAAGCGTTTTTTCATTTGTTTTCGTGGAATACATTTTTCCTTCTACACCGATAAAATCACCTATATCAAAATAATCGAGGAAATCACTCATCGCCCGCTCCCCAACCTCGTCTTTTTTCAGAAGAAGTTGCAACTTCCCTTGGATGTCTGAAATGGTGATGAAACTGAATTTACTAAACTGACGAATCCCCATAATTCTTCCTGCAACACGTACCCCCGATGTACCATCCTGAAGTGAACCCGCTTCGTATAGTTCGTAATTTGTCTGGAACCTGTCAGGATAAACTTGGATTCCCTGTGACCTTAAAGCCTCTAATTTCTCCATTCTAAGGGCTGTTTGTTCTTGACTCATTTTTATCAACTCCAATTTTTATTAATCTATTTTTCATTTGTCGTATTATTTTTCTAAAACAAAAAAACTCTCACCCCCAAGATTATTCATCTTGAGGACGAGAGTTGTTAACTTCGTGGTACCACCCCAGTTTGTTGACATGTTACCATATCAACCTCTTCGGGTACTTTTATTTTTAACAAACAATTATACCCTACCTCTATAACGGGAGATCCCGTCGCAGTATCACTAAGAAACCTTAGATCCGTGCAAAGGCTCCGAGGCTTTTTTCATTAAGGTCATTATTGCTTCTTCTCACCTACCGAAGCTCTCTGGAAATAATGCATCTTAATTACTCTTCTCTTCACAGCCGTATGTTCCGTATGTTTTTTAGAATATTAGCACAAATGGATGTTTTAGGCAATAACGTTTTTATTTTTTATAATACGGAACATACCCCGACTTTTCTACAAGCAATTGGCCTTCTTCCGATTTAATCCATTCTAAAAATGATTCAAGATTAGGATTTGTTGCAGTGGAGAGATGCACGGCATAAAATGGACTGACAAACGGATAGGTATCCTTTTGAATAGATTCAATGGAAGGTGCAACTCCGTCCACCTTTAAGTGCTTAATCTTATTGTTTTGCACCATCGTTTCCGAGAAGAAGCGGAACGAGAAACCAATTGCATTTTTCCTATTTTCATAGTCTAAGGTTTCTTCAATGATTCCTCCCATACCTGAAACCCGCTGGTCACTTGGTGGATCCATTAATCGTTTGGTTCCCATCACTTTTCGAAGCATCTGCTGACTTCCACTGTCTTCAGGGCGTTGGAAAGCGAGGATAGGCTCGTCGCTCCCACCAAACTCCTTCCAATTTGTAATCTCACCTGAATAAATTTTTTGTATATCCTCCACTGTAAGATTAGCAACAGGATTCTCTTTATGTACAAAGAAAACAAAGGCTTCTTTTCCAACTGGCGTTAGCACAAGTTCCACGTCTTTTGCCTTTGCTTGAGACTGGATAGAACTTGGAGGTTCTGGAACAAAAATCAGTTCTCTTTCTTCTTTGAGGAGACCTGCCCAAGCTCCTGAGGTCTGTGTGGATTGCACTTCACTCATAGTAGAATCATACGTATCTTCTGGATAAACAGCCTGAGCGAAGGAGGCAAACACAGGATATAATGCAGTTGAACCATCTAGCTTTAATAGAGGGTTCTCTAGCTTGATGGCTGCTTCTTTGCCCAAATCAGCTACACGATCATTATTTTGAAATGGCTCATATTGGGTTAGATCAACATCCTGGGTGCTCATAATTTTAAGAGAATGTTGATACCAAGCTTTCCCGCCTTCCACTGTGACAAAAAGAACAAACAAACTAATAAAACAGATAAACGTGTACTTCACGGTATTCTTAGCAAACTGTCCCCACACCCCTAAATTTGCGAAAATGAGTAGAGTGAGTACAAATGCTGCTGAAGCAAGGCCGTACAGATCCTTGCCGGTGGAAATTGTTAAGATAATAGTCCCATAAAAACCAAAATATAAAATAGCAATGGAAATGATAATGGATCCAATAAGTCTCATGTTTACCCCTTAATTAAATGTGTATTTATTAAAATCTTCTTCATAAAATACTCCCCTACTCCACCCTCACGAATATGAAAATCAATACCAGGTTGTAAGTTGTTTATGTAAATTGTTCTGATGTCACATTAATGGGTATAAATTTTGACGGAGGACTCGAACCTCTTGGGTCACCCCGAAACCCGTACCATTAATGGCAACTTTGACCTGTTGCAAGGTTCGGTATTCGCCTTTTCATTTTCGCTACCAACTTATCTTATGAAGAATGTAAATCAGTTTTCCAATTAAGTTCCTGAATCTTCACGTCATATAAACGATATTTCTGTGACAGTTCATCCACCTGCTTTTGTATTTCTTTCACGCTGATGGTTGTGATGTATTTAATTTCTGCCCGTGAATAACGCTCGAGTTTCATGGATGCTTGATCAAGAAGTTCGCTATGAATCTTTCGTTCCTGGACAATGACATCTCTTGATGCCAATGCGTCCGCAAGCGACTCTAGTTTATCAAATTTCGTATATAAGTTGGTCTTGTTTATTTGCTGAATCAGAAGTCTAAGCTTCTCCAACAGTTCCGTTAATTCCTTCAACAACAGCTTCGGATCTTCGTTCGGTTCGTCCCCTTCCTGTACCCTGACATTTTGCAGCAACCTATTTTTCAATTGCTCCACGCGCTTTTGATAATCCGCCCGTAGTATTAACGCCTCTGCTAATTTCATTAAAATCTCCTCCTATTCTACGAAAATATTGATTAATGCCAATAAGGCTGTTTCATCTCTATCACTTCACCTGTTCGAGGATTAACTAAGAAGTACCTATTGTCTACCTCGAAATGATAATCCCGATTATTAATGAAAAGGCGTTTTTCTTCAGTATATATTGGTACCGTATTTCGATAGCTCTCTTCTTTGTATTCCACAATAGTAGATACATCTTGGTTTTCATAAACCAATTGCTTCGCTTGCTCGAACGTATAAGTTGGCTTTCCTATTAAAAACAAAATAATAGGTACGCTAAAAAACAAGCCTATAGCCTTCTTCTCCCACTGTTTCTTTAACTTTCCCTTCGTGTAGTTATAGACAACTACCATTCGAATGGTCATTACAGGGATTATCATACCTAAATCGAATACTCCCTTGTAAAAGTGTGAGTTAAGCCAAACTATAATACCAAGTTCTAAGAGGGTTGCAACTAGGGTGAAGAGGAAAAACTTATTCGACTTGGTCATTTATTTTCTCCTTAAATCAATCTTCCTTGTTTAAAAGCATCTCTGCATGGGATTTTATCATTGCTATGTAGTGCCCTTTATTAAAGGGTTTTGTTATATGACATATACCTCGCAGACTGCCTTTAACCAATGTTTTATTCAACTTTATATCAACAATCACTGTGAGATAGATCTTATCATTATGTTTTACAATACCAGTAACTTGTTTATTCTCTAAATCTATATTTGTATACTCGGGTGCAATTTTCAATGGGGCGAAGCTTGTATACCCTTTGCTTGACTTGTTATTTAAACGGAGTAATATATGTCTAACAAACTCTTTTGTTTTATTAACCAAATGATTTCACCCTTCTTCTTTACTTAAGGTTCCTTACTAACTAAAGGATTGCTTTATTCAAGAACTAGACCTTAATCAAAATCTTCCCTTCATAGTTGCGGCTCTCTATTAGTTTATGTGCTTGTGCAACCTCACTTAAATCAAACACCCTGGCAATTGGAAGCGTGATTTTTTCTGAAGCAAAAAGTTCTAAAACCTTTTCCGCTACACCAGCTAATCTTGCAGGATCATGTTTTCTCGTTGTTCCTAAGCTAAACCCCTTGATATTCCTACAACTGCTATGAACATCACTTGTTTTAAAGTTACCTGCTTTTCCGCTGCTATTACCAAATTGAACAAGAGTGCCATATAAGGCCAAACACTCTAAGCTTTTACTTGTAACCTCACCAGCAACAGAATCAAATATAATATTAGCTCCAAAGTTATTGGTTAACTTTAATACTTCCTCAACAAATGTTTCATAGGTACAAACAACATCTGCACCTAAATTTTTCACATAACATTCTTTATTAAGATTTCCAACTGTTCCGATAATTCTTTTCACACCAGCTAACTTGGCGAGTTGCACTAACATAGAACCTACCCCACCGGCTGCACTATGTATTACAATGGTATCCGTTTCTTTCACTTGTCCAATTTCATGGATTAGCATATGAGCTAAAATAGATACGGTAGGTGCAGTTGCAGCTTGTTTTAAAGAAAGACCATCTGGAATTTTAAAAACCAATTGTTCACTTGCAACTACATACTCTGCATATGATCCAGCTTTCGGAAAAGCTATTACTCGGTCACCCTTTGAGAATGGTGAACCATCAGAAACTTCTTCAATTGTCCCAGCAACATCCAATCCAAGTGTGAATGGAAAATTCCCTTTCCCTTTATTCCCCCTGCGTTTTTTTATATCCGCATAATTCACACTCGTATATTCTGTTTTTATTAATACTTCTTTATCGTGAATCTTTGGTAATTCGACCTCCGTATATAAGAGCACATCTGAATCACCGAATTCATTTTGAATAACCGCTTTCATCTATTAATCTTCCTTTCAAGTTTCATTAACGTATGCAACTATCCAACTCCACTATATCTTTACAAACGGTTGTTCCTATTAAAACCAGATGGGGTTATTGGTCTAGTAGAAATAGATAAGAAAAAACTTCAATTGTTCACCCATTTTAATTAATAATTAATTATAAATTCCTCCCTAATAACACCGCCAAAGCCTGACGCAGAACTAATGTTGATTTCATAATTCCCCTTTAGTATTTTAGTTAGCAATAATCTATATTCAAATTTCTCATTAGGTTCTAATAGTAACAACCTACCCTCTCTGTTTTCCTCGTTTAAATCCAAGTGCCTCATAATAATTTCGCCAGATTCAATCTCTTTGTTGTCTAAATTAACTTACATTGTATTCTAACCAGGTAGGAAACGTTAAGGTTGTCTCCGCTTTCCCGACATTTGTAATACTAAAAACAAACTCCCTATTCCCATTTCCATTTTCTTTACTCTCTAGCTGAGAAAGAATTTTTGGATCTTCTTGTTTATGGCTCGCATCCAAATAATTTATCATCTACATACGCGTCTAATTTCCACATCCCACTTTCAGGAAGAGAGATCATAGAAGGTGAGTGTTGATCAGCACCATTGTTTGCCCCACCTAACGGCCTATCCACTATAGTAAATGACTCTTTATCGTTTTCGTGGGTAGCAGTTACCTTAAAATCACCTTCCAGCTCCTTTTTGTCTCCCCATATATACTACATGTACTTTTGTTCTTTGTTTGGGTAAAATTTATTGTTTTCACTATCATCAAATATAAAACCGATTCTTCCCTGCTCTCCAATCATCGTATAGTCACCAGATTCAAACAGTGCACTTTCTTTCCAATCGGTGTTTGTTTGTTTTGAACAACCTAGCAAAATAGAACTAAAAACAACAAACAAACTAAGCATGAAGAAGTGATATCTTTTCATCTAATACCTCCCATTTTTAATTCTTTGCTCAATGGTTAATTCGACTTCTCAGCAATCTTTCTTAATTCCTTTGCACGCAAAACAATGAATTTTCTCATGTACCTCTCTAAAAACAATTTGTCGACAGCAACTCCAATAAGACCGAAAGGCGACTTGAATTGGAAATTGTCTATCATTATGGTCCCACCATCTGCTTCCACAAATTGATGAGTGTGGGTAAAAGAATGGAAAGCTCCCTTCACCATAACATCCACAAACTTATAAGGTGCTTCCAATACAGTCACTTTAGCTGTCAACCTTTGTTTAATTCCAAAGTGAGTTGCTTCCCAGGTGACAGTATCTCCTTGTTCTAATAAGCCTTCTGTCACTCCGGCAACAGCTCTTTCATTTGTTTTAGAAGTCGTTTGAGTATGAATATCTACATTCCTTGCGAGATCAAAACATATCTCAACAGGTGCTTTGATAAATTGACTATGCTTAATCAGAGGCATTTAACCTTCTCCCTTTTACAATTACTCACTAACACTAAAATATTATTTTATGTTTTTAATTCTCGTTAAAATCTCTGAAACACACATTGCAATACTTGCATTTAACATTATTAATACAGAAGCAACCATTGCTGTACTGTCATAATCAGCAAAAAAATTCATTACAAAGAAAACAAAACTAAAGAAAAATACGAGAATGCCAAATACATATAAAAATCTATCCATAAACTCACTCCAGAAATTTAATCTTCGTCCTTCACTTCAATCACAAACAAATAATTCCTTGCAACCCTAGAATTCCATTTTGTAGCTATTTTATAGACATATACCCCGTCGCTTTTAGGCGTAGTAAGTTCAAAATCATTCAAAACTACGTTCTCTTCTTGAGGCACTTCATCCTTCCAATACGATAAATAAACCTTCTTTGGCATGTCTTGATAATTAATTTTGATTAATTCATTGGGCTTTACAACCATCCGCTCTATATCTTTATAATCTTGTGGAGGCTTATTGGAGTCTATCTCTTCTATTGGTATACCAGAAACCCCGATGTAATCTATAATTTCACCATCAATAGTTATATCCGAACTTACATTAATATCCGAATTACATCCTATTAAGTTGATTAAAAAAACAAGTAATAATAAAATGGGAAGAATAGAAGATATTCTCATTTACTTACCTCATTTTGTATAGAGTTTACTTTCCGGTAGTTAAACGGACCCTTCATTTTATAGAAAGCCTTTACTCCACCCTCACATACCCTCTGCAGAAAAGCGCGTTCTTTGGTTTAAGTGCAATGAGAAATGAATTGATGATATCTGAGGCAGAAATCAGTGTGTTGAACCAACTAATAAATAATAAATTCAATTTTAGATCTCCTGAAACATAGAACGATAGAACAAAAGGCACAACTGATAAAACAATAAAAGGCAAACTCATAAATACCCAAAATCTAGGTTTAGAGAGGATGGCATTTGTATTGATCCAAAAAAATATGCCACTAAAAGTTATGCTTATATCGCCTTTATTCTTTATGACCAATATGTGGAGACATTCATGAAGAATAAATACTAAGAAGCCTGTTAATATGAGTGCAAAAGTATGTATATGAGAGAATTGTGTACTGAAAATAGTTGGTATGAATAATAAGACTACCTGAAGCAAGTATACAAATTTCATATAATGCTCTCGGTACCAGTTGTTTTGAATAAAAGGAGCCCAAACTGTTGGATCCAAACTCACTTTTGGTAGGGGTCTAAACCATAGCATCATAGGTCTTTACTCCCTCGTCGCTTTATTAATGAAATATTCTTAAACATCGTTTACCCTTGATTGTTCTTTTCTTTATTCTGAATATAGATTTGCTGTAAGGTTTGGTGGATATCATTCAAAATGAAAAAGATAAACAACAACATAACAAAAGTTATTATCTCACCCGTAAAAAAAGACACTGCACCAATAATTATAAAGAAAACTCTGTACATCCAATTAATTTCCATATCCAATCCCCTTTTTAACAATAAGTAACTAGTCATTCATTATTTTTCTGTTCTTCTTGATTTTGCTTCTTTAATTCTAGCTCCTTCTTATTCTCTTCTTCTATTTCTTCTTTTGTCTTAGGAGTAGCAGTAGTAAGTGGAACATTTGGTAAAGTGATGTCGACAATGTATCTAATACTGTTTTCATAATCCATAAAATGAGATTCATCTTCCGTTTGATCAAAACCTAGTACCAATACTGTATCTTCTTTGTTTGTGAGATGGACTTTATACGGCAGCATTGCAATATCTGCCGTATCGGAGATCTTTTCCCCTTTAGCCTTATTTAACTTAGTAACCAGGTCATCAATGAAGCTAGCATCCTCAATAGTATGGATAAGGTCTTTATTCTCCCAGTCATAAACCTCTATTTTGGTTACACCCTCAAGAACCAGCTTATTGTTTCCGCATCCCATTGTCACAAACGTTATTAAAAGTAACACCGAAATCATTTTTATTTTCATTATCAGCCCTCTCTCTTACCTTAACAGTCGGTCCGTTAAGACTATAAGTTACAGTCACTTCATAAATTCCTTGACTAACTCATAACATCTTTCTTCTGTATGGTTTGCCAGCACAGCCACATATTCCAAGTGTTCCTGCGTACCACCCTTAAATTTATGCGATGCTTCCAGTGCACTATCATCTCTAAATTTTATCCAGTTCCGTTGTTCTTCTCTTAATTGACTCATCTCTTCTGCAGACAGTTGCTCCTCTAATACACCATAAATCTCATTTAATAATTCATCCCAAAGTTCCCATCTGTCATTTTCCACCTTTTTAAATGCATATGTAGATGAATCTGTCGCTTCCAATTCTTCTGCTTCTTTTTTTGTATCATCTAATTGTTGGAGATACTTTTCTTTTAAACTGGTAGTCGCTTCTTCTACATCCGCTGGTTCACTTGTTGATGTATCCTCTTTTTGGTTTGGTTCATTATTGTCTTGAATGTTTGTCTCAACTCTGTCATTATTATTTTCCTCTTCGGTTGTTACTTCATTTGAAGAATTGCCATTTTTGTTTTGAATAGGACCTGACCCATCAGAAGTGTTTCCACAAGCAGCCATTAAAAGTATTCCAACTGTCATCATTGCTGTACATAATTGTTTATTTTTTTGCAATTTTACATCCTCCAATTTTTACAAGAGATCACTTTATATCTGTTAATCTTCGTTTTCAATCAACTTACCATTCTTATCGTAATACTTATAAGCGAATGAAAAATTCTTTTCCTCCTTAGGCATCTCTATCCACATCGCGGAGTTTTTGTTTAAAGAAAATTCTTCAACGAATAAGTGTTGATTGGCAAGCAATTCCATCTTTGAGATTTCGTTATAATTAGTTGCAATGGTAAGAATTAATAGATTGGTATTATTGTCCATATTATTACTCAAGTGGATAAAAAAGTGGGAAAGGGGGTCTTCTTTTTTTTTCAGCAGTACTCCACTTGTAATTACCATAATTATCTTTTATAAAATGAATATTAGCTGGAGAATCATTACTCAAAAACGCAACTAGTCTCTCATCACCTACATCTTTTATTTCTACAATTTCTATTGAAGTGTCTTCAAACAAATCTAATGATTGGATTGTTTGGATGATGGATTCCTTATCATTTCCGTTTATGTAGAAGGAACTATTGATGAAGTTAAAAGCTAAGAAGATAATGCCAATCACCAATGCCACAAACCATAAAGATAGCTTTCTATTTTCAAATTGCATTTTACTCCCCCTAAAACAACTCTAGTTTAGACCCATACCAATCATCTCAAATTCCCAGTATTTTCACAATAAGTAATTAATTATAGGTCCTGAAAATAAAAAGGAGTACTATCCTGTTTAAAGGATGGCACCCACTTTTATATGCTATAAGGATTAAAGAGACATCTGAAAATGATGACAAGAAATATCTAATCCACCTTTTAGGTAAAACCTGTGTGCATCATGTCTGTGAACACCTGAATCTAGATGTAACTGTTCACAACCTTCTAATTTTGCTTGCGTCACCAACCAATCCCATAAGACGGACGCATACCCCTGACGGCGACTTGATTCATTCGTTATTAGATCATCTACATATAAGTATTTGCCCCAGGCCAAAGATTCCGTAATTCTATATCCTGCAACTGCTTTGACTTCGTTATCTTCCATTACTGCAACTAAATGAAATCCATTGTTTTTTTCAAGTCGACTAATTTTCTCTAGAAAATCTTCTTCGTTTAAATGTGGTCGTAATTGTATAAACGTACCAAAGGTAGACATAATTTCTGAATTAGATCTCATTTTTTTGACGATTGGCTTCATAACGTTCATCTCCTTTACATACTATCGACTGAAGTAATTTTTCCTCAAAATTCTTTTTCACGACTTCCCAATCTTCTTTTACAATACTATATAGGACGGTATGACGGATGGTCCCTTCTTTTCGGATCATATGGTTACGAAGGACACCCTCTTTTACCGCTCCAATCTTTTCTATGGCTTTTTGTGAACGATAGTTTTCATGGTCCGTTTTAATTTGAACTCGGTTTAGTTGTAATTCTTCAAAGCAATACTTAAGTAATAGATATTTACAGTTTGTATTAATGTTTGACCGCCAATAAACAGGATTAATCCAGGTAGATCCAATCTCTAATCGTTTGTGATTCTCAGAAATATCAAGAAACCAAGTAGCCCCGATGATTTTTCCAGTTTGCTTATTGATTATTACAAATGCTTCATCAGTGCCAATCCTGCGTTTTTGCACAGCATCTTTTACATATTCCAGCACATGACTTTTTTCAGTTAAATTCACGGTCATATGCTCCCATATTCGATTATCTTGAGCAGCTTCATAGATCCCTTCGACATGTTCCCACTCCATTGGGATCAATTGAACCACTTCGTTTTCTTATTTTTCGCATTTTCTTCACTCCCTTTCATCCATTAAACCTCTTTTCTGGTATCATAAAAATAACCAAAAACATAATTTTTTTTATAACCAAGGAATGATGAAATGGAAATACAGATCTTGTTATCAGATAATAAAACTAAGTACAGTCAAATTTATGAACAACTAAAGCAAGCCATTTTAGAAAGAAAGCTTGCAGCACACACTAAGCTTCCCTCTAAACGCCGATTGGCTGACATGTTAAATATAAGTGTGATAACCGTTCAATTTGCTTATGAACAGCTACAGAGTGAAGGGTATTGTTACACGATTGAACGGCAGGGATATTTTGTTTCTGAAATAGAAGAGGAGTGGACTTATCAGGTAAACGAGAAAATTATCCCGCTGAAGGACACCCCTAAACCTGAGCAAGTTATAAATTTTAAAAATGGTCAGGTGGATGCAGCTGGCTTCCCTTATAAAATCTGGAACCGTTTATATCGAAGAGAGCTTATGGAAACAAATGTAAACCGCACGACGTGGCAAGGGGAATATATATTACGAGAGCAAATTGCGGCTTACTTACAACAAGCTAGAGGATTAACGTGCGTCCCTGAACAGGTATATATCTTTAGTGGTTTTCAGCAACAGTTAATGAACGTATGTCTATTTCTCAACCGGTGTACTGTTGGAATGGAAGATCCCGGATTTATTCGAGCAAGATCTGTTTTAGAGCAGTTACACATCCCCTATCATGCAATCCCTTTGGATGAGGAAGGCTGCACCGTGCCCAGTACTCAAATGAAGTTGCTATATACTACACCAGCACATCAATATCCAACCGGAACCATTATGTCCGTTTCTAGAAGAGTTGAGTTAATACAATGGGCAATTAAGCAGGATACTTATATCATTGAGGATGACTATGATTCTGAGTTCCGTTACAAAGGGGCCCCGATTGCTACCATGTCCAACCTAGATTCATCTGACAGAGTTATTTACTTTGGTACATTTTCCAAGACCTTGTTACCATCACTCCGGATGAGCTATGTTGTTATCCCAAAATCTTTACAATCAGATTTTGAAAGATTCAACACCCTTCATAAGTCAACCGTTTCTAAAATCGACCAGTTAGTAGTGGCTAAATTTATCCAAGAAGGACACTATAGTTCGCACATAGCAAAAATGAGGACACTTTATCGAAGCAAAAGACTCTTTTTAATGGAAAGTATAAACAACTATTTGGGAGAAGAATATGAGGTAATTGGGGATGCAGCAGGCTTACATGTCATCGTTCAATTACCAAAACGATTAGATGAATCTACTGCAATAAAATTGGCAAGAGCAAACGGAATTGAAATAGATGCCATCTCCCCTATGTATCAGCTTCACAAACCAAGTCACCAAGTCATTCTTGGGTATGGGGAACCAAGTATAGAAGAAATTCAGAGAGGCATAAGCTTATTAGCTTCTGTTTGGAATGTAAATAAAGTATAAAGATAATGGATCATCATTTTCTGTTAAAATAATGATCCTATCTTTGCTTTTAATAAATTCACTAGGTTCTGTTGAAGAATTAAGAAAACAAACCAGCCACTAACTCCAATAAAAATAGAAGCGTATAGGTTGATAGATTGTTTTAATGAAAGATACACGATGAGTAGTAACACAGCAGTAGCCGGAAATCCCCACAAAACACCTAGAGCAAACTTACTCAAACTCTCACTTGATTCTCCTTGAACATATAACCAAATAATACTTAACAAACTGACTAGAGGTAGTGCGGCTACAACTCCTCCATATGTAGGAAAACGCCGAGCAATCTCTGTTACAATACCAATGATAACTGCTGATACGAGAATCTTAGTCAACAGGTACATTCTTTGCACGCTCCCTCAAAATTTTAAAGGCAGACTCTACTAACGACCTTTCATCCGAAGACATACTCTCCCATATATCAGTCAATTTGTTCTCATCTAAACTTGTGTTTCTTTGTAATACCTCTCTTCCTATATCACTTAATTTTAAGATTACCTTCCTTTCATCTGAAGGATCTCTTTCTTTCATTAAATAGTTTCGTTCAATAATGCGTTTAACATTTTCAGATGCCGTATTGTGAGACACATCTAAATAGCATGCAACTTCATTAATTCCAATGTTCGGTTTTTTCTCAACAAGCTGCAGAATCCTAATAACCTGGTGTGTAATCTTTTCTTTATGCGGATAGTGCAAATGAAAATAAATATCCGTCCAATACTTATTTAACTCCTTGACGTTAAAACTCAACTTGAACCCACCTTTTTATATCGTATATATAGATTGTATCTTATGATACGATATAAAACAAATAATTTTGACGCCTTATATGGAAAGGCGCCTTTAACATCCTTTAAGTCCAATCAACGCCATCCCAAGAGGATTGCAACTTTCGCAATAATACAATTTGCCCGATATGGTACGTATCGTGCATCATGATATTACTGAGTAAACGCTCAGTAGAATAGCTGTTAGCTGCATATGGAGCTTTTAACTTTTCGTCGTTAAGGTCCTCAATGACCCCTTTTAATTTATTCATGACTTCACTGAGGCGCTGCACTGTCTTGGCCCACCCACTTTCGTCTTCTGGATCTCCTTGACTCCCAAAGGTTGCTTCATTGTCTTCTGCCTTATGCGGATTATCTGTGCCCTTTATTCGATGGATTACGTGTTCATTCCAAAATATCAAGTGATTGACAATCTGCCAAATAGAATTGCTAATTCCAGAACTTGTCCAAGATGCCTCTGCTGCAGTGACTCCTTGTAGTGCCTGATCCATGGATGCAAACCACTCATTCTCATGGCAATGAATATCGAGTTGTTCTAAAAACATTTTGGCTACAACTTGCATACAACCAATCCCCCCACCTGTTTAATAAACGCTACAATAATTTTGACATATAATACTCATCATAAGATTTATCGTTTATTAATAAGTGATTTTCTTTTCGTTCCTTCTATATCAAAACCACTTTTTTTATAGAGTGCTACACCAGACTCGTTTTCGGTAACAACTGTTAATTCCAATCGTGAAATGTTATGTTTAGAAGCCCAATTTATAGCATTATCAAAGAGTGTTCTACCTATTCCTTTCCCTCTATATTCTTGTAAGATCCCTATTACATGATACGCGGTGTGCTTTGTTCTTTTAACGCTTCCGCCCATAACGAATAAGTATCCAATGAATTTGCCATTTTCTTCTGCTACAAAAATTGTTGAATTTTTTTGCTTGTCCAATAATTCTATTCGTTTTTGCTGTTGCTCAAGCGTCGTTTCTCGTTCACCAGGCTCCATAAGCATAAAAGTAGATGTACTCTCAACTTCCTTTATTAGAACTAGTAAATTTTCTGCATCTTCTATTCTAATCTCTCTAATTAGCATTTCAACCTCTCCTTATCCTAGTTCTGCTCTGAGTTGCAATCGTTCCTATTTCATATTTATTAGTTAATGAAACTGAATTATTCTTTTCTATCAAAACCGAGATGAACAGAGTCTGCAATCTTTTCATAGCCAATTTCTTTATAAATCTTATTTGATGTCGGATTCATCATATCTGTGTACAGAACACAAAAGTTGAAGTTTTTAAGTAGTTCACTTGATATTGCCTTAACAAGAGTCCGAGCATATCCTTTTTTACGTTCTTCCTTAGGAGTGAAAACCAAACCCACGGTAACACCGTTTTTTGTAGGACGTGACTTCTTCATCATAGATACGATTTTTCCTTTATCCTCCCAAATAAAAATCTCTTGTTCGTTTATAAACATTGCAACACGTTTTTTCACTTGTTCGATGGGCGAAATTGGAAGACCGGCATCATTTTCGAATAAATTGAACCACTTCTCGATAATTGCAGAATCACTTTCTTCCGCATAACGCCAAGATCCGGGACTATTTACAAGCATTTCATTAACCTTATTCAAACGGTATAATCCCTGATCCATGAGCAGCTGATGAGATTTACCCGTTTTAACTTCCCACTTTTTCGCGACTTGGTATGCCCAATCTTTCAGACTGATGATTGAACTAAATTCAATTCCCAATTCGACCATATTTCTTATGAAGAAATCTATTATTTCTTCTAAACGGTTTTCATCGACAAAAACAATATTTAACGGATGCGGTGGTGTCATTTGGAAAAAGGCTAACACATTTCCATCTTCCTCAATTACCGCCATAAAGGGATTCTCATAATTACCAGCTTTAATTGCTTGCAAAACACCATAAAAAAGACTGAACACATCTTCCTTTTCCAATAAAAACGACCCAATTTTATTCTCAAAATCATAAGCATTATCATAAACTTTAAATCTCATTTTCAACACCCTTTGAATTATTTCTAAATCTTCAAGATACATATATTGTCATATCCTGTTATAATCTAGATCTTTTAAAAAACTATCAAGCTCACTCTTCTTATTTATTACTAATATCTTGTTACTATGTAAACCATACTTGTTATAGAAGTTTGGTTTAAGAACTTGCGCAAAATGTTTATTCCACTTAAACATCTATTCTCAATTTATGACTATTTCTTACCTTTTAATTCTAAAAGTATCGGTGCTATATTTAATAAGATAGAGACAATGGTCAAAAACCATAATGCCCTCTCCATACCAGGTACGACATCCATTAAAGCTGCCCAATCTTCCACTTCTACCCAGTCTGATACAAGACTGTATTCTGCACAAAGTGTTAAAGCTGTAAATGACAATCCCAACGCCATAGCAAGCTTATAATCCTTACCGGCTGCATACAAATAAAGATTTATAAAAGTTACTATTATAGCAATAACCCCTAATATTACCCACATAACTATTTCCCCCATATATATTCAGATTAGTATCTTTTTTTACAAATCTATTCTAATTCTTAATTCCAATTATTTCATAACCTGAAAATTCCTACAATATGTATTTTTTCACCTTGACCATAATATAAACGAACGCTAATCCTTGTTACAGGATAGCGCCCTAAAGCGAAGTAAGTTATTGCACCTAAGGTACTCTTAAATATCACGCTTAGTTTTTAAGACACTGGTAAGGATCAATTCTGATGGCTTCCCAGTTCCCCTTAAAATTCTTCTTGTATTGTGAAACTAATACATCTGTATCGTTTGTTAATTGATAAAAGATAAAACGATATTCGGCTCCATCCGCCCCAATAAAATCTATGGTTTTGACGTATCCGTCTTGTTTTGCAAGCAACTGTTTTTTTATTAATTTGCACCATTCTCCATACATAATTGCAACCACGGCTTCTGCATCATGTTGCCAAAGATGATAGGCTGCACATAGGAAGTCCTCTCCATATAACTTTATCTGGTCAATTTTATACAAGTTCTGCTCTTTTTTTAATTGGACATAGCCATAATAATAAGCAAAATAGGTGACACCTTTAGATGAACCTTCAATGCTTTCGAGCTCAATGAAATAAGGAACCCTGTCGTTTTCATCTGGAAGTCTGTTCATTTTAATAAGATTTAAATGTCCAATTCCAGTAAAAGATTGAAGATATTCATTATAAGAAACACTTTTTTGATAGTCTTTAGTAAAAAAGTTATAAGCAATTGGAAAAGGCAATTTTGCCATCCCTACAGTTCCGCACCCACCCAACTGGTTTGGAGTGAGGTTTTCAGCTTCTCTTAAAATACTAAAGTAGTTTAAAATAGTTTTGTCAGGAGTCCGGGTTAAAGTAGCAGGCAGTTTTATTTCTTTGTAGTTTAATTCATAATAGGGATCAAAAAATTGGGTGTTCTTGAAAAGGGTATTTTTTATAGGAAGGCTGGAAGGGCGGAAGTATTTTTCGGTATCACTCTTACTTATTAAAGAACTTTGGTTTCGTTCAACTGGCTGTCCAAATGTTTGCGGTTCGTATTGGGCTCCCATAACGAGTGTCATTTCTTTCCTTAAATCATGTTTAAATGCCCGATTTATCCATTTTATAAGGTGTTTCAATTAGTCTCCCCCTACAAGAATGTACTGTTCTACCTTATTCACTTTCTTGTAGGATTATTAACCTTCAGTTATTTATAAACACTATTTGACTTCTATAACAAATGCGTAGAGCGAGTCAGATTCTAAAGAAGTATATGGACTTATCCGCCTCATATATAATGATGTCACAATTGTCTTTCAATTGAGTTTTTAATACGCTTTCTTCTGAATATTTACTGTTAATTATTTTTTCGATATCTCCCACATAGTAATCAATATCTTCTGTATTTGAAGTACAGCCAAAAAGTAGAGTAATACAAAATAACTGAATAATAGTTTTTTTAAATTTGATAATAATTCCTCCTTTTAGCGATACAGACCTACTTATTCAGTTAAAGCCAGGAGCAATAAATTTTTCAATGGTTTAAATTACGTTGTCTAATGAAATTCTTAATCACGCAGATGATGCCAATAATGAAATAGATTATTCCATTCCCCACAATGACTATACCTATGAAAGCAGCTCCAAAGGCTGCTCCTACACCGCTTCCTCCCATACTGTGCTCAATCTTTACAAAAACAAAGCCCGATATAAAAGCAATTATTGGTCCTAGAATTCCAATAATTAAACCAGACCCCCATAAATGCATTTTTCCTTTCTTGTACAAAGTTATAGCTAAGAAATTTAAAACTATTAGACTGAATAATAATACGCTCCAAACTACTCCATCGCCACTCATATAAGTGTCTCCTCCAGATATATTTTAGGATAAAACCTTTTTCAAACAGGAATGCTCCCCGATTACTTAATACCAATTATTTCAAATGATGAACATTTACTCAAGGTATTTTCCATAAAAAAGAAGCTCACCATTTTTCAGTAAGCGCCCTTCGTATCCTTCTTATTAAATTGTTTGGAATAACATAAACTTAGACTGTTCTCTTAAAGATTGTTGTTTTTAGAGTGAATTTACGATTTTGGAGTTAATTGAGTATTTGGTTGAAACTAATGTAGATCTTAACCGTCTAAAAAGAAAAGGGGGACAAAAATATGAGAAAGATAGTTTCATACTTTGTAATAGCACTATTCTTTGCAATCTTGTTAGTGGGCTGTTCTAATAATCAGAATGAAGAGAATCAAAGTGAAACAGATAGTTATAATGAAGTTAGGGAAGTGGCTTGGGATTTCACTAAAGACAAAGGTTGGGATGATACCGCAAAAGGAAATTGGCAGAGTGCAGAAGTAAGAAAGGTCATTGTCGATAACAACTATGAGTTCTTAGATAAAACTTATGAAGGAAAAGAAGCATTATCTGTTTCATTTGAAGATAAAGAGAATACCGTTGTCGGTACACCTTTAGTACTAATCGACATCGATACAAACAAGGTTATTGGTTATATGCCAAGTGAATAGGAACAAATTAGCCCTCCAATTGGGGTCTATCTTTATGCCTTTCTTAACATTTCAACAGTTATATTATTGGATTTAAATTTATGTATATTTTTTACCACCTTCACAAAAGTCTCCTGTACAAAGTCCTCCATATCCAATATCCATACTGCCCGTATAATAGATTAGCCTTTACATTCTTCTCAGTGTAATTTTATAACTCTACTAAATTAACAGCAACTAATACTGAAAATGAAGCCCAAATAATAAAAAGTATAGCTACGAGATGGTGAGATACTTCATCCTTTATAGCTTTTAATAACGATAGGATAAAGATATACCCAAAAAATAAAAATAAAATTGCAAATAAGAAAAACACAAAAATCTTCCTTTCGATAATAATCATTTACTTTGTTATATTTTGCTAAACTACATATTGATCGGACTGTTTATTTTGTTATGTATTATGAAATTTAAGAAACCTAATAAGTAATTCATCTGTCTCTTTTGATGATTTACCTAGCCAAATTAGATGTCCCCATGTGTCAAGGAGGCATAATTCAGATGTAGGTATTTTTTTATGAGCAAGATAAGGGTGTTCTAATGGTACAGAACCATCATGTTTACTGTGCATAATTAGAGTTGGACAACTTATGGCCTGTAAATTTTCAATTGTTAATTCATTTATCTGTGCTAAGTCGATAAAAAACCCATCTCCTGATCGCTGGCGATTATTCATTTTTCTTATTTCTTCAACATCCTCCTTACCTAACATCTCCTTTGCTTGATCTAGAGATAATTTACTAAAGGAAGGAAACATTTGATTGAAGATAAATCGCGGAAATAGATTATTCATTATTGAGATTAACTTCCAAGTGTACTTTTCTGTTTTGGGACGGAATAATACCATTGCAGCTTTTAATTCTTTATCCTTAGTAGTAAGCCATTCTTTTGTAACAGCTGATTGTAAAATAAGCGAGCAAACCAATTCGGGATATTTAGAAGCAAAATATATACCACTAGGACCACCTGCGGAAATTGCCAAAAGGTGGACTTTTTTTATATTCAAATGATTTAGTAACTTCATATAATAGTCGCACGCAGCAGATAGACTTTTTCCTATTTCTTTGGAGGTATCTCCATATCCTGCTCTTGATGGGGTAATTATTGAAAAGCCATTTTCTAATAACGCTTTATATCCAAACTCTTCCCTACAATTTGAGTGTCCTCCATGCATGACAAATATAGGTTCACCTTCACCAATTATAGAATATTCTAGCGTTAACCCATTTGAAAAAAATTTCTCTATTCTTCTCTCCATAACACAGTCTCCTTTTTACAGAAAAAAATCAGATAATCTTCTAGTTCAATAAATGAAGTCCGATAGCCTAATGCCAATTATTTCATAATCCTAAAACCCCTACAATATTATTTTGATTTTATACAGCTAAAAACAATAAATAATCATATTAGTATTCTTAGTGAAATCCAGGTATATCGTTGTAAGTAAACGGTAGAAGCGTTACACTTTAGAAAGAAATTATAGGGAGGTGAATGACATTAAGAAATGGTGGATTGTATTGCTCACTTCATTAATTGTACTACCTTTTTATTTTACACTTGAAAGAAATGATTTATTTTATGTCGAGGTAACCATTCCTTCGTCGTTATTTGTTAGTGATATTAATGAGGATGAGCTAATTTCCAGCTCAGAAAAGGAAGGAATCCTGGTTACCAAAAATGAAGATGGATCATTGACATATAGAATGAACAGATTAAAACATTACGAGAAAAAGTCTGAATATAAGAATACTATTCTACATACAATCCAAGATATCATAGCTGATGATGAATACTATGAACCTATATATGATGTGACCCATAATAAATCCCTTAACCAATTTACCTTTATCATAGATAGATCCAAGAGTGAGGGGGGACTTGGTTTAGATAGAATTGTATCTTTGTTAATTGGTATGAATGCTGCAATGTACCAATTGTACAATGGAGCCTCACTAGACAATTATCACGTAAATGTCCGCTTGCAAGACAAGGACACGGATGAAATTATTAGTGAAACAACTCTTCCGTAGAGTGGCAGTTGAGAAGGTTACGTCAATAAAAGTGGAAGCGATAACCCCTAATTCCAGGTTAACGCTCCCCTATCTATGTGATTTTTATTTTATGAACCGTATAAAACGCTTTTTACCAATTCGCAGTACTTCATCGTTCATTAATACTCGATCCAGTTCATCGATGCTTAATTTTTCTTTGTTGAGCTGGACACCGTTTTGTTTGATTAAGCGCATGAATTCGCTTTTGCTTTTCACAAGTCCTTTATCTACTAATTGTGGAATGATGGCTAGGACTGTTTCGGCACCGATTTCGATCAATAATTCTGGGATGTCATCTGGGATTTCTTTTTTGCTAAAGGCTGTTTCATAGAATGTGATTGCTCTTTTCGTTTCTTCTTCTCCGCAGTATAGATTCGTAATGATTATAGCCAATTCAAGTTTGAAATCTCTAGGATTCGCTCCTTGTTCTAACTGTTGGACGAAATTGTGTATGTCGTCCGGATGCTCATCCGTCGCCAGTTCAAAGTATTTGATAATGAGCTCGTCTGGAACCTCCATCACCTTTTTAAACATGACTTCGGCTGCTTCATTGACACCGATGTAATTACCGAGGCTTTTGCTCATTTTTTCTACTCCGTCAAGCCCTTCAAGCAGTGGCATGAAAATGGCCACCTGCTTTTCTAATCCCCATTGTTTTTGAAGAGTGCGTCCCATGAGAATATTAAATGTTTGGTCTGTACCACCTAGTTCAATATCTGCTTGAATTTCGACGGAATCGTATGCTTGCATCAATGGGTAGAAAAATTCGTGAATGCCAATCGGCACTTGGCTGTTGTACCTTTTTTGGAAATCGTCACGCTCTAGAATCCTTGCTACGGATGTGGTGGCGGCTAGTTTGATAACTTCCTCAAAGGTTAATTTAAATAACCATTCACTGTTAAAGCGGACCGTTGTTTTTTCTGCATCTAACACTTTGAAGATTTGCTCACAGTATGTTTGTGCATTTAGTTTTACCTGCTCATCACTTAAGGCTTTGCGACCCTTTGCTTTTCCAGTCGGATCCCCGATTCGCCCTGTGAAATCCCCAATAATGATGACGATTTTATGGCCTAGGTCTTGCATTTGCTTCATCTTTCTAAGCACCACTGCGTGGCCCAAATGAATATCAGGGGCGGAAGGATCAAGTCCTAATTTGACAGTCAGAGGTGTCTTTGATTCATAGGACTTCTCCAATTTTGCCAATAGCTCTTCTTTGTTTACTATTTCTTGAGCACCTTTCATGATGATGGTCAATTGTTCTTGTGGTTTTACTAACATACTAACATCTCCTTGGAATATTATTACTAATATTGCAAGCTCTATAAGAACAAAGGGAATAAAAAAAACGCCCTTTTGGATTAACCAAAAGGACGATTATCTCGTGTTACCACCTTTAATTCATAAGCAATTCACATTGCCTACCTTTGAAAGTACAGTCATATGACGATACTCCAGCACATGATTACGGGTGCTTCACCGGTGTAGCCTACTCAAGTCTTCACTTTTCGGTACACAGCTCCAAGACGTATTCACAATCGTTCAACATGCACCTCTCATCAGCCGGTAACTTTCTGTCTGTTTACGTGATTGCTACTCTTTCTTATCATAGCCTTTGTTCTTATACTCCGAAATGTTTATAACAAATCTTCGTTATGCAGATATTAATTGTTATTTTATCTATTTCATTTCAAATGTCAATAGTTTATTTTTGCTTATAATACGTAATTCCCAATGCAAAGGCAAGCACAAGGCCTTTGACGATATCCATTGCATAATAAGGAACGGACATCATGACAAGACCGTTTTGTAGAATTCCGATTAGTACCGCTCCTATAAATGTACCGAATGCGTTAGGTTTGCCTGCTCCAAGGACGGCAAATCCAATAAATGCAGCCGCTACAGAATCCATTAAGTAAGGAGTGCCGGCATTGATTTCCGCTGTCATGATCCTCGAAGCAAGCACCATCCCTCCAATTGCAGCCAATAAGGCGGAAAATAAATAAGCTGCTACTTTGTATTTGTTCACAGCTATTCCCGAAAGCTTGGCCGCTTCTGCATTTCCACCGATGATGTACATGAATCTTCCGTGCTTGGTGTAAGTGAGGAAAATATGAACCACCACTACAATCGTAAGCATGATGACGATAATCCATGGGACCTGTCCAAATTTCTGAAATAGCGGGCTGATGGTTCCCGTTGCAAACGTTCCGTCAGACATGACCATATTTTGCGAAATTGTAGAGCCTTTCGTATAAGTCAGGGCAATTCCCTGGATGATAAACATGGTCGCAAGGGTCATCAGCATATCAGGGATTTTCAGTTTTACAATCATAAAAGAGTTGAAAGCCCCTACTAACAGCGCTGCTGCTATTGCTGAAAAGATTGCCACTGCCGTATTTTGCGAAAACCAGACAAACATAGAGATAACGATGGCATTGGACAGGGAAGCAACAGACCCAACGGATAAGTCAAAACCGTTAACTGTTAGGGAGATGGTGATGCCAATTGCGATAATGGTAACGATCGATATCGACCTTAATATATTGATGACATTATTGGATTGAATGAAGGCTGGATTCGCTAGGGCAAACACGGCAATCAATACAAAAATGGTAATGATCGTACCGTATTTATATAAGAAGTCGAACAGTTCAAAGCGGAAAGCCGGTTTTACGTTCTCCTGTACTGGTATGTCAGTTTTCATGTCAATGTCCCCCTGTTGAAAAGTATAGAAGCTCTTGCTCGTCTGTATCTGCGGTGGAAAGTTCTTTTGTCACCTTGCCGTCGTATAAGACATACACTCTGTTGGTCAGACCGGCGATTTCTGATAGCTCAGATGATGCGTACAGGATGGCCTTGCCGCGTTTTGCGAGGGCGGTAATCAGTTCGAAAATGTCACGTTTTGCCCCAACATCGACCCCTTTTGTCGGTTCATCAAAAATGTAGATATCAGCTTCTGACACAAGCCATTTTCCAATGGCAATCTTTTGCTGATTTCCGCCTGAAAGGGTGTGGACGCTTGTGTCAGGTGATGGTGTTTTAATGCCTAATGTTTGGATAAGCTCTTGCGATTTATTTTTCTGCGCTTTTTTATCAAGGAAATGCAGTGCCTTCGTGAATGCATGAAGATTAGCGGAAACCAAATTTGTTTGCACTGATTCGTGGAGTATGAGCCCCTCTTTTCTCCGCTCTTCTGGAATAAAGGCAAGCCCATTTTGTACAGCTACATTAGGACTTTTTACTTTGACCGTACTTCCTTTGATTTTAATAGTCCCCGAGGTTTTGGAGGAACCTCCGAAGAGCGCCTTGCACAACTCCGTTTTTCCTGCTCCAACTAAACCAGCTACCCCCACTACTTCTCCAGCTTTTACGTGGAGACTTACATCTTTCACTATAGTATTGTCTCTTAGTCCTTCTACTTCCAGCAAGGTCTTACCTATAGTTGGATTGTGTTCTGGAAACTGCTGCTCTAGTTTCTGACCGAGCATCCACTCGACTATCCTTTCTGAAGTAAGGTTTGCCACTTTGTCCCTCTTAACTACTTGGCCATTTCTCATAATCGTTATTTCATCACAGATCTCGACAATTTCAGGAATTCGGTGGGAAATGAAGATGATCCCTACTCCTTCCTCTTTCAATTTGTTGATGACGGAAAACAGTTTTTCTGTCTCCCTGTTGCTAAGGGGCGCTGTTGGTTCATCTAAAATCAAAAACTTACAATCTGTTGAAATGGCTCTTGCCAGGAGAACCATCTGCTTCTCTGCTAATGTCAGCGAGCTTACTAGACGCTTGGTTGAGATATTGCTATTTAATTTCTCTAATTGTGAGGCTGCTTTCTTATGTACATTTCTCCAATGGATCCACTGCTTGCTACCGGAGTTTTGCACCGTCTCTTGTAGCATGATGTTCTCCGCTACCGTCAGAGTTGGAATCAACGCCGAATCCACTTCCTGATAAACGATTTGCACACCGGCCTTTTGGGAGTCTGTTGGTTTCGAAATAGAAAGTTGCTTTCCTCCGAGATTGATTTCCCCGGTAAAATGAACGTACGTTCCAGCCAGCACTTTCATCAATGTCGATTTCCCCGCTCCATTGGCGCCGATTAATGCATGCACACTACCGGGTTTGGCGGTAAATGTCACCTTGTCCAAAGCTTTCACTCCAGGAAACTCAATGGATATGTCTTTCATTTCAAGTATAGTGTTTGTCATTCTGCTCCCCCTCTCTTCAAAAATATAAACACTCCCTCCTTATGAAGAGAGTGCCGTCTATTATTTTTTGTAATGCTCTTTCAATGTGTTCATCCACTCTTCTAAGAATGCGTCAGATTCTCCCCAGCCTTCCACGACCTTTGAAAGGTTGCCCATGTTTACCGCTTCGCTTGATTGTTGTAGATCTTCTTGAGAGATCAAAGAAGCTTCTAAGTCATAAGTTTGCGGCGTTTCTTCCCCTGCAAGCTTTTTAGCAAGTAGACGTAGGTTTACCGCACCGATTAACTTCGGGTCCACAGCAGCTGTATACTCCCAAGGGCTTCCTTCTGTACTGATTTCCTGAAGGTCCGCATTGGAAACATCTATTCCGTAAATCTTGATTTCTTCACGACCTGCTTCTTTCAACGCACGAGCCGCTCCGACTGCGAATGCATCCCATGTAGCAAAGATAGCATCAATGCTTCCTTTAGGATGCTTGTTCAACATTGCCGCAACCGCGTTCTGGGTTTGAACGGATGTATCTGCCGCCGCAACGCCAAAACGTTCCACTTCGTTCAGGCCAGGATTATTTTCTAACGTTTCTTTATACACATTGTTACGTCGAACCATCGGCGGGAAACCGTCTACCCACAGGTACACCACATTCGCTTCCCCGTTGAAATCGTTGACGAGTTGATCAAGTGCTAATTTTGCCAGCTCCTCATCATCTTGAGAAGTTAGCGTCACTCCTTCAATGTTTGCAAGATCTCCATTGGAATCGAATGTCACCACTTCTTTGCCGCTGTCGACAAGCTGTTGGACACCTTCCACAGTTGCCGCATCATCACCGTGTGATATGATCACTCCGTCATAATCTTGGTTAACCGTCTGATTGATTGCATCATGGAATTTCGCACTGTCACCATTTGCAGTAAATACATCCACTGTAAATCCTATGGACTCCCCTTCCTCTTTCGCTCCAGCTAAAAATTGCGCCGTATGATCATCCCCGCCGATTTTACGGATAACCTTAATTTTCGCACCTTCTCCATCTGCAAAAATCTCTGGTACGTTCTCAATCGGCCCAGTCGGCTTACTGCTCGCTGCAGAATCGCCCCCTCCACTGCAACCAGTCAATAATAAAGTCGCTGTTGTTAATACCACAATTCCTTTTTTAATAAAGTTCTTTTTCATTTCTATACTCCCCTTTTTGCTTTATTGCTTTAATAAAATAAAAAACCTCTCTAAGAAAAGAGAGGTTTGAGCGCTAATTGAAAACAAAAAGACTTGTCCCTCTCTTATCTTTCAAAACATCACTGTTTTGCAGGATTTAGCACCAATTCCAAACGGAACGGTTGCTGGGCGTCATAGGGCCAGTCCCTCTGCCACTCTTGATAAGAGATCGAAATATTTAGTTTATTAAAAGAATTAAGTATTACTTTACCGCCTTAAAGGAGAAGTGTCAATGACTTTTTTTAAGAAAAGTAAAAATTTATGGTTGGTAGTTTAAAGTGTGGTCCACCTCGCCTTCATAGGGTCGATGAGGACCTCTCTTATGCCTTTCCCCCCAAACTGGCGTCTTCATAAGTGCGATGAGGACCTTTCCCCGGTCTTTCTCGCCAAACTGGCGTCTTCATAAGTGCGATGAAGACCTCTCTCGGGCCTTTCTCGCCAAACTGCCGTCTTCATAAGTGCGATGAAGGCCTGTCTCAAGCCTTTCTCGCCAAACTGACGTCTTCATAAGTGCGATGAGGACCTCTCTCCGGCCTTTCTCTCCAAACTGACGTCTTCATAACTGCGATGAAGACACCTCTCCGGCCTTTCTCTCCAAACTGACGTCTTCATAACTGCGATGAAGACACCTCTCCGGCCTTTCTCTCCAAACTGACGTCTTCATAACTGCGATGAAGACACCTCTCCTGCCTTTTTCTCCAAACTAACGTCTTCATAAGTGCGATGAAGACCTGTCTCAAGTCTTTCTCACCAAACTGACGTCCTCATAAGTGCGATGAGGACCTCTTTCATTAGATCTTATCAAATCAGAGGTCTTCATCATCGCCGCCTAGCAGATTCGTTGCCTCTACCGCCACAAAAAAAGAAAAAGCCCCACCCAAAATGGTGAGACTTTCCCAAGCAATATCTTACTTCGCTACCACATAAACACGAGTTTCATAAGGCTTCAACGTCAATTCAGACACAGCTTCATGCTTAGCAACCTCATAGTTTTGAAGACGAAGGTCAGCTGAAACTACCTCAAGATCTTCAAGCTCTACTGTGACTTCTTCTTCACTCAAGTTACATAATACTATAGCTACCTTGTTATCAAGTGTTCGAGTGTAACCGTAAACTTGTGTGTCATCTTCAAGAATCAGATTGTATTCGCCATAAACAAATACTTCCTCTTCTTTACGGATTTTGATCATTTCACGGTAGAAGCTTAATACGGAATTCGGGTCATTCCATTGCTTTTCCACATTGATCGTTTTGTAGTTTTCATTTACGCCCATCCAAGGGGTACCTGTAGAGAATCCACCGTTTAGTTCATCGTTCCATTGCATTGGAGTACGGGAGTTGTCACGGCCTTTTGCCCAGATGATTTCCATCACTTTTTGAGCATGCTCTTCGCCTTTAGCACTCTCAATGTCATAAAGGTTTTTCATGCCAACATCATCGTAATCGTTAATGCTGTCAAACTTCACATTCGTCATACCAAGTTCTTGACCTTGGTATATGAATGGAGTTCCTTGCATCAAGAAATACAATGCACCAAGGGATTTCGCACTTTCTACTAGGTACTCTTTGTCATTTCCCCATGTAGAAACAGAACGTGCTTGGTCATGGTTTTCAAGGAATAATGCATTCCAGCCATTTCCTTCCAATCCTTTTTGCCATTTCGTTAATGTTTTTTTCAGTTGAAGAAGGTCTACGCCGCCTTCTGTTCCTTTTTCCCAAAGTCCAAGATGTTCAAATTGGAAGATCATGTTGAACTTACCGTTCTCTTCGCCAACCCACTCATCTGCTTGGTTCAGCTTGACGCCATTTGCTTCCCCGACAGTCATGATGTCATAGCGCGCAAACGTTTGCTCTTTCAATTCCTCGAGATGCTTTTGAATTCCTTCCACATTCATCATGTAGTCAAAAGATGGAACATAATCTAGGCCTTTTGGATTTGGCAAGTCTGGGAATCCAGGCTCTTTTTTAATATGAGAAATTGCATCCACACGGAATCCGTCAATTCCTTTATCCAACCACCAGTTAATCATATCGTACAATGCAAAGCGAACATCTTTATTTTCCCAGTTCAAATCAGGCTGCTCTGTTGCGAAGATATGCATGTAATACTGGCCAGTCTTCTCATCCAACTTCCAAGCTGGACCATTGAAAATACTTTCCCAGTTGTTCGGCTCCTTGCCGTCTTTTCCATCTTCCCAAATATACCAATCGCGCTTTGGGTTATCCTTAGAAGACGCAGACTCAATGAACCACTCATGCTGATCAGAAGTGTGGTTGATAACTAAATCAATGATAAGCTTCATGTCGCGGTTATGCACTTCTTCCAGTAACTCATCGAAATCCGCCATGTTCCCGAAGTCTTCCATGATGTCCTGATAATCACTGATATCATAGCCATTATCAACATTTGGAGACTTATACATTGGACAAATCCAAATAACATCTATACCCATATCTTTTAAATAATCTAGTTTAGAAATAACTCCTCGTAAATCACCAATACCGTCCCCATTGGAATCCATGAAACTTCTAGGATATACCTGATAGGCAACTGCTTCTTTCCACCATATCTTTTTCAATCTTGATACACTCCCTTTATTAACGACGCTCTTTGCTATGATAACGGTTGCATGATTGCGTAACCGTTTGCACAAATCTACAAAAAAAATATCACTTGGAATAATTCCACTACTTTACTATACCATCTTTTTCACTAATTTCAACTTAAATTCTGATTTTGTTTTATTCATGAAATGATGGTAGCTGGTAACACTAATGGGTAGGAATATTTTAGGAGGATTTTACCATGAAATATTTATTGATTTGTTTATTGGCTGCATCCGTTGTTTTCGCTCCTTTATCTAACTATGCGGCAACTACGGAACAACCAAAAGCAGCTTTTACAAGATACCAATCTTTATGGTTGTTTGACGGTACGAAAGAAGTCTCCTTACATGAGAATATTGAAGTAGGAAAATTCAGTTGGGCACATGACGGTAAATGGCTTGTTTATGAAGCCAAGCAGGTGGATTCACAATCAGAATCAGAAGAATTTTACATCTGGTTATATAATACCGAAACGATGAGTTCTAGCAAGCTAAAGATTGCTGGACATGATCCACAGTGGAATCCCGCGGATCATTCTTTTGCATTCCTGACTGGCTCCATACTTTGCGTGGTGGAGCTCGCTTCCGGTACTCCAATCATTCATCAGCTTACAGGTGGTGTGTCTAATTTCACTTGGGATGCAGAAGGTGTTAACTTAATTGCATCTGCTAGTGCGGCTTTGTTTCCTGATGGTTGGAGCCACCCAAGACTTTACGAAGTTCATTGGGGTGTGGAGAAGGAATCTCATGAGATGGATGTTAAAGTTACACCGCTTCACACGATTGGATCTCCACTTAAGTATGAAGATATCTCGATCCTCTCAGTGGATGTGGAAAGCTTCTCCTGGTCACATGACGGAAAAAGTTTGGCAATGGTGGTGGCGCCGACAGCATCGTGGTCTGCTGACAGCAATATGCTTAGCGTCTATGTAAAAGAGAACAAGCTTTTTATACCGCTTGGGGAAGTCCTTCTTGATGCCGATTGGATTAAGTGGGCGCCGACAAAGCCTCTTCTTGCCTCTATTCAGGGAGGTGGCCGGATGACCAGTGGCGGAGTTAAAAATAAGGTCCTGACGACAAGCACCATTATCCCAAATTATAAAAAGGTTCATACACCAAAAGGGTTTGCAGATGTGGATTTTGATTGGGTAGATGATGAGAGGATTGTTGTGGCGCGTGGGAGAGAAACCAGTGACAGTCCTGATAAATTTAAGTCGTCATTGTATATGGTGGATTTGAAGGAAAAAGAGGCAGTCAAAATTGTGGAAACGCCTGAGGGTTACTCCGATGGTGAGCCTGTGGTGTTGGAACATGGTTCTGGTTTGCGGTTGTCTTGGGTCCGGGTAGATGCGGATGACAGAAAGCATATTTGGATGAGTAAGGTGGATGGATCTGACGGTCGGAAGGTTGTGGAGAATGTGTTTGATTTGGTTTGGTTTGGGGAGTGAGATTGGCGGGAGGTTCTATTGGACGGTTTGCGGGGATTAGTACGTGGTTTGGGCCTTGAGAGGGCTTCTCTTTTACCGTTTTGTTGAATTTGCTTGCTGTTCGGGCCTTGAGAGAGCTTTTCTTTGCCCGTTTTGTTGAATTTGCTTGCTGTTCGGGCCTTGAGAGTGCTTCTCTTTGACCCTTTTTGTGAATCTGCTCCCTGTTTCGTCGTTGATATTCCTTTTATTTCCTTCTATTAGACATTTCAACCAGATTTCACTACCGTTCGGGCAAATAGATTCCTTATATTGGTAAACAGAACACTCAACCACCAATCGCACACCCATTCACACCTCCGCCCTCCCACCAACACCAAAAAAGGAGAAGTTCCCCCAACCAACAAGGGACCTTCTCCTTTTTAAAAAAATCAAATTAAGCTCTAGAAACGTAAGAAGAGTCAGTTGTATTGATAATCAATACGTCACCTTCGTTTACGAAGAATGGTACGTTAACTGTTACGCCAGTTTCCATAACCGCTGGCTTAGATCCGCCGGAAGCTGTGTCGCCTTTGATTCCTGGCTCTGTTTCCGCTACTTTTAGTTCTACTGTATTTGGAAGCTCGACTCCAAGCGTCTCGCTATGGTACATCATGATAGCTACTTCCATGTTTTCTTTTAAGAATTTCAATTCGTATTCAATTTGAGCAGATGGAAGTTCCAACTGGTCATAGGACTCATTGTCCATGAATACGTGCATGTCGCCGTTTGCGTAAAGATATTGCATTTTGCGGTTGTCGATTTGTGCTTTTGCTACTTTTTCACCAGCACGGAACGTTTTTTCTTGGATGGCACCATTACGTAGGTTACGTAATTTGGAACGTACGAAGGCTGCTCCTTTTCCTGGCTTTACGTGTTGGAAATCCATTACGCGCCAAATGCCGTTGTCTACTTCGATTGTTAAACCTGTACGAAAATCGTTTACTGAAATCATTTATTAGTTCCTCCTAAAGCTATGTAAAATAATGCCCTACACGTATTGTATCCTTGAGTACCTTACTCTAGTCTACACGACGCTAGATACATTTTTACAATATAATAAGTTCTTTTGTAGAGAAGGAAAGTGTTTCGTTACCTGTTTCTGTAACGATGGTATCGTCTTCAATACGCACTCCGCCTAATCCAGCAACATAAATACCAGGTTCTACTGTTACAATCATTCCCGGTTCTAAAACAGTTTCTGATTTAACAGATAGAGATGGCCCTTCATGCACTTCCATTCCAAGTCCGTGACCTGTGGAATGTCCGAAGTACTCTCCATAGCCTTTTTCTGTAATGTAATCACGCGTCAGTGCATCAGCTTCACGGCCTGTAATGCCTGCCTTGATTCCTCTCATGCCTCGTAACTGTGCTTCCAATACAGTATCATAGATCGTTTTCAGCTCATCGCTTGGCTCTCCCACAGCAAGTGTTCTTGTAATGTCGGAGTTATAGCCTTTATAATAAGCTCCAAAATCAAGCGTTACAAACTCACCGTTTTCAATCACTTTATCCGAAGCGACGCCGTGTGGCAGGGCTGAGCGGAAACCAGAAGCAACGATAATGTCAAAGGATGAAGAAACAGCGCCTTGTTTTCTCATGAAGAATTCCAACTCATTGGATACATCCAATTCTGTCAGACCTGGCTTGATGTATGTAAGAATATGTTCAAAAGCTGCGTCAGCAATCTGTGTAGCTTCCTTTAATATCTTAATCTCTTGTTCACTCTTAATCAAGCGTAACTTTTCAATAACGCCAGAAACAGGGACAAGATCTGTTTTTATAGTGGTTTTGTAGTTTAAGTACGTGGAAAAAGTAACATGGTCTTGCTCGAAGCCAAGCTTTGCTACTCCAAGGTCTTTCACCACATTTGCGATTTCTTCTACCAAACCACCTTTATGCTGAACGATTTCGAACCCTTCACATTGTTTGGCAGCTTGTTCAGTGTAACGGAAGTCTGTGATGAATACAGCTTTGTCTTCTGTCACTACTGCCACACCTGCTGAACCGGTGAATCCTGTGATGTATTGGCGGTTTTTGCCGCTTGTAATTAGTAATGCATCAATTCCTGTAGCTTGAAAGCTTTCTCTAAGTTTTGTTAATTTTGTCATCTTGCTATTCCCCCTTGTACTGATTCAATAGTGCTAATAGTGCTAGTTCGTATCCATAATAGCCCAGCCCGACAATCTGGCCTGCTGTTACCGGTGCAGTGACGGATGTATGTCTGAATTCTTCCCGCTTATGTATGTTGGAAATGTGCACTTCCATTACCGGTACTGAAATGCTTGCAATGGCATCGCGAATTGCATAGCTGTAATGGGTGAAGGCGCCTGGGTTCATGACAATCCCGTCAAAACTGCCTTCCGCATCATGAAGCTTATCGATAAGCTCTCCTTCGTGATTGCTTTGAAAACAAGTTAGTTCACACGAATTTTTGCCTGCGAATGCTTGAAGTTGCGCTTCTAAATCTTGCAATGTTTGACTGCCATATACTGAGGGTTCCCTAAGTCCTAATCGGTTTAGGTTAGGGCCGTTGAGAACAAGTAAGCGCATGCTGCGATCTCCCCTTTTTAACTCTTGTCGATTTCCGTTCCAGGTGTTCGCTTATCCAGAGGGCGGTCCGGAAGCCTCCTCGGCTTGCGCCTGTGGGGTCTTCCCTGTCCCTTCCTCCCTCAGGAGTTTCACACCTTGCACTACAATCGACAAGGAAAACACCCTAATTCAATAATAAAAAAGAATGTCCAATTACTGAACATTCTATCACATTCTGGTATTCGCTACTACTCATTCGATGAGGATTGTGATTGTTGTTTTGAATGTTGATTTTGGTGTTGCATTTCATTGTGTTCAAAGGAGATGGAGTAGCCTACAAAAACACCGAAGAGTATGTATAAGCATACATTTGTCACATTTGTATCAAGGGTAAGTTCTCCAACCGTTTTAATGGAAGGAAACATTGGGTTCAATAAAAAGAAAACTAGACCCCAAAGGGCAATACCATACACGATTCCAATCCAGAACTGTTGAAACTTCTTTAATATCGCTGCATATATAAGAGCAGCACCTATGCCAAACAAACCAAGTAAGATGACACTAATTATATGACCCAGCCATCCTTTTTTCCAATCACCAAGCGCCCATGGCTGAAGCACAACATTTGGGCTGATTTCAGTGAAGCTGAACATATAGGCAAAATATCCGATTAAACTCCATAGCACCCCACCTACAAACCCGGTAACGATAACTTTTGTCATAAAACCCATCGGTTCTTCTCTTTGGTTCTGTTCCAATTTCTTTTTATCGCTCATCATTTGGCTTCCTTTCTACTGCATCTTTACACATATCTTTCCATAAGAACGACAGAACCATACAAAACTAACCAACTTTTTAAAACAAAGAATCTCAGGGAGTAGAGGTTTTTTGAAGATTCGGGTAGAATATTAAGTAATAGAAATTTTTTCTTCTTAGAAAAGTTAGGTTGGTGCTATTATGTCAAAAGATTCAAAACCTGTTTATGGAGGACAGGCTGTGGTTGAAGGTGTAATGTTTGGTGGAAAGCGCCATTATGTTACTGCCATTCGCAGAAAAGATGACTCCATCGAATACCTTCATGTGCCAAGAAAGGTAAATCCGACATTACAGTCTTTAAAAAAGATTCCTTTTATTCGCGGAATCGTTGCAATAGTGGAAGCTGCTGGGAATGGATCGAAGCATCTGAATTTTTCCACAGAGCGTTATGATGTGGATCCGAGTCAAGATGAGGAAGAGATTTATAACAAAAAAGAGCCTTCCAAGCTTGAAATGATTTTAAGCGTTGCAGCTGTCGGGGTATTATCGTTTATTTTCGGGAAATTCATCTTCACACTTGTGCCCGTTTTTTTGGCAGAACTGACAAAGCCAATTTTCCCAAGTGATTTTGCACAGGTATTAGTAGAAACGGTGTTTAAATTAATGCTTTTGTTGGCATACATATATTTCATCTCTTTTACCCCTATCATTAAAAGGGTATTTCAATATCATGGTGCGGAGCATAAAGTGATTAACGCTTATGAAAACGGGAAAGAATTAACTGTAAGCAATATTCAAGCTCAATCTAGATTGCATTATAGATGTGGCAGCAGTTTTATCCTGTTCACAGTAGTTGTAGGCTTCTTTGTATACCTTCTTGTACCGACAGATCCTTTATGGGTGCGTGTACTGAATCGTTTAGCGCTCATTCCTGTTGTTTTAGGTATTTCTTTTGAAGTATTACAGCTTACGAACAAAGTCCGCGATATTCCTGTTTTAAAAGTTTTAGGGTATCCCGGCTTGTGGTTGCAATTGTTAACCACAAAGGAACCAACGGACGACCAAGTGGAGGTCGCTATCCTTTCCTTTAACAGATTATTGGAGCTAGAACAAGATTCAGAGAAAAAGATTACCGAAGAAATAGTATAAAAATCCGCAACAAGCCTTATCCTAGAAAATATACTATTAAAACAATCAGTGGTGGTAACCATCGAAAACAAGCATACTGGTTACCTGGGAGGTGGCGAAGATGAAAAGAAGCTATCGAAAACCAATTTTCTATACTCTTGTTTCCTTAGCAGCTTTTTATTTGATCATTCAATTATTTACTAATCCAGGAGGGTTATTTACGAGTCTCCTTTTAATTGTAGGGGGGGCAACCGTATTTTACTTAATTTTCCGCTATTTTATTCAAGGGAAAATTGGAGCAAAAACGGATGCCAGGTATAGTAAGGCTGTGAAGCAATCCAAAAAGAAATACTCAGCCACAAGTAGCGCAAAGCCAACTATCAGCCCGATTACATCCAGCAGAGATCGTGCAAGCTCCAAACCTGCCGCACCAAAACGCAAAGCCCCATCCCATCTGACCGTCATTGAAGGGAAAAAGGGCAAAAAGAAAAACCGTGCTTTCTTTTAAATAAGGAAGCTCGGTTTTTTCTATTTTAGTAACACCACTTCATCAAAAATGCCTCTGCTCTTTTCCTCCCTATTTCCACTAGTCCCCTTTTCCGCTCCTCTGTTAAAGCAAATTCCGTCACAGCAATATGATCCATGGGGATAAAAATGACATCCTTCTCATGACGGCTGGAGATATGTTTGGCATCATGAGCATCCTTCATCGTCTCAAACAGCGCGCCAAACATTGTGATGGCATTATCGATTTTGTTAACCGGCCGATCCTCTTGCTTTGCACTTAACTGAATACCAAGAACAGGGCGCACTTTAGGAATACGGTCATTATCAAATAACCAAATAGGAAAATTGCTCAATACCCCTCCATCTACAAAAAGGAAGGTTACTCCCTTTCCCTTAAGTTTGACAGGTTCAAAAAAATAAGGAATGCTGCAGCTCATCCGTACCGCTTTGGCAACAGAAAATTTCTTCGGATCCGAATTATATTTGGGAAGGTCATCAGGAAGGACGGCAATGGTTCCACTTGTTAGGTCGGAGGCAATGATTCTGAGATGATCCTTGGGAAGATCTTCAAAAGTTCTTATCCCCTTTGCAGCTAGCTTTTTCTCTAGCCACCTCTCCAACACTTCCCCCTTATACAATCCAAGCCTCCAATATAAAAGCACCCACTTGGTAATTGGTGATGGCAGAAAAGTTCTTCGCTGGTCTAAAAAATTCATGATATCTGTTTCATCAAGCATGTTACGTATTTCATTTGCGGTGTATCCTGCCGCTGTAAACGCAGCTACAATAGAGCCCGCACTTGTCCCTGCTAACCGTTGGAACTTTAATCCCCTTTCCTCCACGGCCTGCAGCGCTCCGATAAGGGCAAACCCTTTAATTCCTCCTCCAGAAAATACACCATCTATCTTCAATGGAACCCCTCCATCACATTGAACCAGATAACTTCCTTTTACATCTTTAATAAAGAAGAAGGGGAAATATACCGTTTTCCGTGATGAGAGCAAGAAAAAACCGGGCAGAAACCGCCCGGTCCTTTAGTAGATTAATTAATCCCCGCTGTTCCTTTCCGCAAATGGCTTCGCTTTCCACGGGGCGACCTTGAGCCTCCTCGGCAAGCCTGCGGGGTCTCAACATTGCCGTTTCTCCCCCGTAGGAGTCTTCGCCATTTGCTCCAATACACAGCTAAAAACTACAAGAATAAAAAGTTAATTCCCTTCTCCGTTAACTCAATTACCTCTTCATAAACCCTATGTTGAATGAAGTGACTTAGTTGATTGGAGTGGAAGGCGCGCAGACGCCCGCGGGTGGAAGGGACAGGTGAGACCCCTGAAGCGTTGTGAGGAGGCTCACGGACCGCCCGCAGGCAAGCGAAGCGCGTGAAACGGAAATCAACAGATTTTTATACTTTCTTATCTTTCAAAAAAAGAGACAGACCTCACTGCCAATTGGCAAGGTCTATCTCCTTACTGATTATCTTCATTTTGCTTTTGGATGGTTTGCAGTGCTTCCACGCGTTCTTTTTCTTCTTCAAAATATTGAACAAGATCCCCGATGCGATCAATGGCATTCCAGCTCAAGTGATGTTCAATACCTTCCACATCTTCATAAATATTTTCCTCATCTACACCTATCACACGCAAGAACTGCTCGAGTAATTCATGTCGATATACTAATCGCTTACCGATTTTCTTTCCTTTAGTGGTAAGAACCAGTCCACGATATTTTTCATAGATTAAATATTGGTCCTTATCAAGTTTCTGGACCATTTTTGTTACAGAAGAGGGATGTACCGCCAATGCTTCGGCAATGTCTGATACCCGTGCATATCCTTTATCTTCAATCAACATGTAAATCTGTTCTATGTAATCTTCCATACTTGGGGTAGGCATAATATCCCTCCATTTCCAATCCACGTACTAAGCCGTCATTTAAAATGATACCCTAACTCATGGGGGATGACAAGTTAGGGTTTTGTTACAGTAAAAGAGGAACAAAACATTTAATTCTTTTCGTATTCATAGCTATTAAAATGGAAAATTTGAATATCGACTTTTACTTTTTTCAAGGAATCTTTTTTGAGGTAAAAATGTTTGGAGTCTTCTAATTCCTTAAAAGCCTCTCGATCTTTTCGATACCATTTCTCTCCTGCATTTAATAAATCAAGTTTGCTATCTACCCCTTTTTCATAGAGATGTATGATTTGCATTTTTAATTCTTCTTCCAATAGTGTTTTTAGCTCGTCTGCAGATATATCCCTTAATTTCTCCAGCAAATCGGCTCGGGCAGAAATTTCTAGGGAGAAGACTGGTTCGGATTTATCTTTTTCGTAAGTAATCTTCATTTTCGGGCTGGATAGCTTTACTGCCGCGATTAATTCTTCCTTATCTTTAACAGGTCGATTTAAAGCTATATTCTTTTCCACCATCCAATCGAGAAGTACGGCATCTTCCAAAGGAATATTTTTAACAAACGATTGCTGTTGAAAGACTGAGTATCCATCATAAAAAAGAACAGGAAATTCCTTTTCTGATACCCATGAGCTTGTATCGATGGTTACAGTAGGTATTTTCGCCACTCCCATTGGTTCATAATAGGACCTTAAGAAAAGTAAAAGTGAGGTTGGTTGCAACTCATCCTGTGCCAACCCATTTGCCTTATCTTTAAATAGAACTGTATAAACAGCAGGATAATTGAAAAGTGCTTTTATGTTAAAAATTTCTTCAATACTCTCTTCTGTCGTTACAATCCTCAATCTATGCCTAAGAGATTTATTTCTTGCAATCTCCTCTAAAACTTCCTTAGATTTACTATTTATTACACGCTGACTAAGAATAAGTGTTTTCACATGACCGAAATAGATAGGAGGATCGGACTTACCATACAACTCACTAACAGCAAGATTTAACGTTTTACCTCTTGCCGATCCAACAAAGCTAGGAATTTTTTCAATAGGCTTCCCTCCTTCTTGCTTTGCCACATTTGCAAAGTTCAGCCCTTGAAGGTACACGATATACTCCTCTTCCGCTTCATCATAGTCCATTCCAATTGCCACAATGTAAGTTAGATCCTGGATATTTTTTATGCCTCCACACCCTGTTAGCAAAATTATACACAACAAAATGGAGATTGCTCCTTTACATTTCAATTATGCTCACCTCTTGTTGCATCATCAGGACTAGTTGAGGTAGTTCTTGACTTGTAGAATTGGACCGGTGCCTTTAAAAAGGATTTCACAATCTCTGTATAGCTAATAGGTGCCAACGATCCAAAGTATGGCGCTCCAAATGAATTTAAGGTGGAAAAATAGAAAACAGTCAATATAAAGCTTAAGATCACTCCAAATAACCCGAAAAATGTACTTATCAAAATAACAGCAAATCGAATGATAGTAATGGCTGAACTTAAAGACTGGTTCACTAATGTAAAGGAAGCAATATATGTGGTAGCAGCAACCACCAACATGGTTGGTGATGTTAAACCTGCTCGGATAGCTGCATCTCCGACAATTAAACCTCCAAGAACCGCTACCGTCTGTCCAATGGCTCGTGGAAGGCGTACTCCTGCTTCATTAAATAATTCAAACAGGAATAAGATGATAAACATTTCGATCGGTGCAGACAATGGCAACCCAAAACGTGAAACCGATATGGTAGCAACAAGTAAATATGGTATTTGCTCTATATTAAAGGCGGAAAAAGCAATCCAAATACCAGGCAAAAAACCCGAAACCATAATCCCAAACATTCTTATTAACCGCTCAATTGAAACAAAAGCATAACTTATATAGGTATCTTCTGGAGATTTCGTTTGCAATAATAAATTTACCGGTGCAAACGAAACAGTAGGGTTTCCATCCACTAATAATGCAAATCTTCCTTGATTTAAGACTTGTACAACAAAGTCAGGCCTTCCGGAAAAATCCATCGTCGGAAAGACAGAGTAAGGACGATCACGAACAGAGGATTCCAATTCATAAGCACTTGTCAAAATGTCCAGTTCGACTCCATTTAGTCTTGTTCTTATTTCATGAAGAACTTTCTTATCAATAACATCATTAAGATACATTAATACTACTTTTGTCTTGCTCCGTTTCCCTATAGTAAATTTCTCCATGCACAATGAAGGGGTATTAAGTCTCCTTCTTATCAACGAAACATTTGTTTTAATGTCCTCTACAAACCCGTCTTTTGGTCCTCTGATTGAGGTTTCTAATGCTGATTCTTCCGGTTGACGCTTTGGAAACTCACCAGCCTTAAGACTTAGTAAACTATCCCCTGCATAGAAAATTACATTTCCTTCAAAAAGCAAAGAAGCCACATCTTCCATCGATTTGAAGGTGACCTCCTCGATTTGAAACAATGCCTGCAAATGTGACTTGATGGAAACATCCTTACATTCGCTAAGCTTAGGTAAAATATATTGATCCAAATATTGGAGGTTAACAAGGCTGTCTATGTATAGTAATTCAAATGATTCGCCATCGTTTTTATGTACTTTGTATACAAAATCCTGGCTATGACTGAATAAAGATTTAAGTTGATCAACTTTTTCATTGAGATTATCTTTATTATCCAGGTTGGTTGGGTTTTCCATTTGAATCCTCTCTTTTCCTCATAACTATTATCAGTAAGGCTGATATTAGTATTTGGAATAGAAAAAATGCCATGCATGCTGGTAAAAAATAACGGTAAATAAACTCATAGAAATAAAAAGTCTCCACTTCTATCCACGTAACACCGAAAAAAATCAGATAAATCCCCACAACCAAGATAGGGTTCAACTTATACTGCTTTTTCTTTTTGGTGAAAAAAGCAGCAGCAAGATAGATAAACAAACCAATTCTTATAATGGCCCCACTTAACCATTGATAAAGGGCAAAAAAATCCATGTGTGAAATATAATCACCTATATTCAAGACCCGCCATTGTTCATATGCAGGATAGCGGAAATTTGCCGATTCAACAGGGCCAAACTCCATGATAGCAGCAGTCAATGGACCAAGGATTAACCCCATTAATAAGGTGATTAAAATGAAAAGATGCCTGAATTTAATTGGAGATTGTGAATAAGGTTGTAATAAAACGATAAGGTAGATTTCAAGAAGTCCTGAAAGAGAATAAATGATCGCTTCTATCACTGGTGTGTATCCTTCACTAAACAACGGAAACAATAGGCTTGGGTCTTTAATGGAAGTATTGGTAATGGCGATGAAAATGCCAAAAATCATCACTAACGGAAGCAAAAAACCGCTAGAAATAGCCATATACTTTATTCCACCAAGTGTCACCACACAGCAGACTAATATCATAATTAAATTAATCATCGTAACCGAAGCATCAGCTAGAAAGTAAGCATTAAGCCAGATCATTAAATCTCTAAAGGTGACATATGCACTCAAAAAAAGATAAACAACAACCGGCATTGAAATTAATGCAGATACAAATTTTCCAAATCGCTTTTCCACCATTGCGAAAAATCCCTTATCAGAGCAGTTCTTAGTTATAAAATATACCAACCATAGAAAGACCAGCCCGATTGGGTAAGCTATGAGCACACCTAACCAACTGTCCCTGCCCGCAGCATTTAATAGATTCGGTATGAGGATAACGTGGTTGAGTAACCCAGTTGATAATATCAACATCATGAATAGCTGTCTTGGAATTAGGATTTTCGTTACGTTCTGCATGGGCCATCTCCAGGTTCATTAAAGTTACTTTTATGATGACCTGGATTTGATAAAATATGCCAATTCGAACAAACAAAAAAGAGTATGGAATACACTAGCATTCCACACTCTTTTCGTTAAGATTATAATCCGCACTTAAGTTGCGCACCGCAATCTGTGCAAGTATTGCATCCGCCGATTTTTTTAACCGTACCAATACGGCATACTGGGCAGGTGTTCCCTACTTCTGATCCGTATTGAACATTGGTCGAGCGTAAATCATTAATTGTTTCAACGAGGACGACCGGCTTTTTTACCACATCTTCCATTTGAATCTGTTCGCCTTCATCCATCGTGTTCTCTTCTGCTTTTAGCGTCAGTACCTGGGAGTCACGGCTTCCATCCACATAAACGGTACCGCCTTTTGCTCCACCTTTATAGAGGCGTTCGTATACTTTCTTCACTTGATCAACCGTATATCCTTTCGGTGCGTTTACCGTTTTGGAAATGGAACTGTCAATCCAGTTTTGGATAATACATTGAACATCAGCATGCGCTTGTGGAGCGAGTTCCATTGCAGAGATGAACCAGTTTGGCAGGTTCTCTGCATCTGCTTCTGGGTTCGCATCCAAGTACTCTTGTACGATGTCAGCCTTTACCTCAATGAACTTCCCTAGACGTCCACTGCGGAAGTAAGAGAAGGAGAAGTATGGCTCAAGTCCTGTAGATACCCCTACCATTGTTCCTGTAGATCCAGTTGGAGCTACTGTTAACAAGTGAGAGTTACGGATACCTGAGGATAGAATTCCTTCTTTAATATCTTCCGGCATCTTGCTCATGAAGCCTGTTTTCGTAAATGCGTCACGAAGACGATTCGTTTCTTCTTCTGTGGCACCTTCTAAGAACGGGAAGCTTCCTTTTTCTTTTCCAAGTTCTACAGAAGCACGATATGCAGTAACCGCAATCGTTTCAAATACTTTATCTACAAGCTCATTGCCTTTTTCAGAGCCGTATTCTGTTTCACAATAGATTAATAGGTCGTGAAGGCCCATTACTCCTAAACCAACACGGCGCTCACCTAATGCCTGTTTTTTATTTTCTTCTAAGAAGTAAGGTGTCGCGTCGATAACGTTATCTTGCATTCTAACGCCGACTTCTACTGTTTGTTTCAGCTTTTCGAAGTTTACTGTTTTCGTTTCCTTGTCCGCAAATTGAGCAAGGTTTACTGCTGCCAAGTTACAGACAGAAAATGGTGCGAGGGGTTGTTCCCCACATGGGTTGGTTGCTACAACCTTTTGTCCGTATGCTTTTGCATTTGTCATATCGTTAGCATTGTCGATAAAGAAGATTCCAGGCTCAGCTGAGTATGTTGCACAGATATTGACCAGGTTCCAAAGTTCTTTCGCCTTAATCTTTCTGTACACTCTCACTTTGTGACCAAGTTTCTCCCACTCTCGTACGTCTCCAACTTCTGACCATTGTTCATTATAGATAGCCATTTCGTCTTTATCGTATGCTTCCACATCAGGGAAACGAAGATCAAAGTCAGCGTCGTTTTCAACAGCTTCCATAAACTCTTTTGTAAGGGTAATGGAAATGTTGGCTCCTGTAAGGAACTCTGAGTTATGAACTGTATAGGTTCCGCCAACTTTCAATTTCTGCTCTGCATCTTTGATGATTGCTTCTGTAAATCCGCCATATCCAGGGATGTGCTTGAAGTTTGTCACAGATTGATACATGGTAATTTCTTGATCTGTTAACGGGGTGAACTTCAGCTTATCTTCAGCTGCTTTTTTAATGCTTTCATCGTTTGTATTTTCAATTAGGTAGCGTAGAATTCTCGGATTTTGCATTTTGGAGATGATGAATTCGACGATATCTGGGTGCCAGTCTGCTAGCATAATCATTTGAGCCATTTCGTTACGCCGATTCGCATAATCGACTCTCTATGTCACCATAGAGTTCAGACCATATCTTACACTTTTTTTAAAGTGTCCTCGCACTTCGGATTCGCTTGAATCCTACTCTACTCACTTCTGCCATACTTCGGCATGTTTTCGATGGTCGTTGAACCTTCACCATTTCACAGGTGCTTGGCTGCTGATTATCTTTGACCGCTTGTTGTTTTTAAGCATTCACGCTCACCGTTTCCAGTCACGTTGTAGCCAACAAGTCATAAAAGACTTTCCAGCAATTCACGAGGTTTGTTTATAGACGAGGCACTTAAGCTGATTTACCACGTCTTGATCCACCTTGTTCCACAAGATGCGTCAATTTTGCAATGTCATCCAACCAGGAAACACTACCAGAGGATTTACCGTTAACCCCTCTTGCAAGCGCGTTTCGTGGGCGAAGCGTTGATCCGTTTGTACCAACTCCGCCTCCGCGGCTCATGATTTCCATTACTTGTTTACGGTGTTCCGAAATTCCTTCACGGGAATCTTGTACGAATGGCATTACGTAACAGTTAAAGTAGGTTACATCAGTGTCTGCACCAGCTCCGTATAACACACGTCCTGCAGGTACAAAATTCATGTTAACTAGTTCATGATAGAACTTTTCAAACCATTCCTGGCGCTTCTCTTCTGTCGTTTCTACTGCTGCCAAGCCTTTTGCGTTACGTTTGGCAATCTGCTCGTAGAAGACTTCTAGAGGCTTCTCAATGACATCCAGGGATCGAACGACAACGCCCGTTTCGGCTTCACCTTGCTTTGTCAACACTCCACGATACTCTTCTTCAATTAGTACAGAAGCCTTCTTGGTAGACCAGTCTATGTCTTGTATGAAACCAAGACCTCTTGCAGGGAATTTAGGATCTTCTTTTATCGTTAATACAACAAAATCTCCAGCTGTAAGGGTTACTTTCTCTGTATCTTTAAATGCGTAACGATCGAGCATGACCAGGCGGGAAACACCTTTATGTGTAGTGGTCATGTCCTCTGTAATGGGGTGTACTTGAGGAAACAAGCCGATGTCCTTGTTCAAGCGTTCTACATTGATTTTCAATTTGGATTCATTAATTGCGATCGTCATTATTACAACTCCTCTAAAACTAGTAGTTCTACCAAAAATTACTTCTGTAAAATTTGTTTGTATAGATAAGGTATCATATCTTCCAACAAAATATCAACATATAGTATTTGAATTATTTTCGACACTACTATATATTGATTTTCTGCAGAATGAATCTAAATTTGTCAAATGATAAAAGCGTCAATATAAGGAGGAATTTAAAGAGAAACGAAGATTATAATCTATTTTCAAGGCAGAATGACTTTTTTTGTCGCTTGCGCATTTTTACGAAATATAGCGAGCCTATTATACCAACGTTTCAAGAAAATCCTTCCTTTTTGACGAAAAATATTTTTTAATTTTTCTTTTTTGACTTTAGTATATCTAGTCGACTCTTTTTTCTACCCTACTACATGTAGTGCAAAACAAAAAGATAACGAGAATTTAAATCCTCGTTATCTTTTATAATTCCACTCATCTGTGGAATATTTCTTTTCCATTATGGCATGAACTTCAGCCAGTTCCGCTTCCGTCAGCTCATGTGGCTCAAGCGTAATGTTCAATCCTTTTTCAAATCCATCATAAAAAGCTTTTTTTGCTTCTTCAATTGTTACGGGAGTTTCGCGAAGGGCATTGATTGCCACCGCTTTATTTTTGAAATTCTTCTGCATTCGTTCTTTCACTCGCTCACTTGGATAATTGAACAGACTAAAAAGTAAGTCTTCATCAATATCTAGTAGAATGGAACCGTGTTGCAGGATGACACCCTTTTGACGAGTTTGTGCACTGCCGGCAACCTTTCTACCCTCGACTACAAGCTCATACCAGGATGGTGCATCAAAACATACAGAAGAACGCGGATTCTTCAACCCTTGCTTTTCCTCTTCTGTTCTCGGAATCGCAAAGTATGCATCCAGTCCAAGTGCCTTAAATCCTTCTAAAATGCCTTCTGAAATAACTCTGTAAGCCTCTGTGACAGTTTGAGGCATCTCTGGGTGTTCTTCCGAGACAATGACACTATATGTTAATTCTTTGTCATGAAGGACACCCCGTCCGCCTGTTGGTCTCCTTACAAATCCTAGACCTAACTCTTTCACACGTTCCATATTTATTTCTTTTTCTACCTTTTGAAAATAACCGACAGATAGTGTCGCAGGTTTCCACCCATAGAAACGGATAGTCGGAGGAATTAAACCTTCGCTATGCCATTCTAATAACTTCTCATCAAGCGCCATATTAAATGCTGGAGATTGATTTTGTGAATCAATAAATCTCCAAGTTTCCTTCGTCATATTATGTACCTCATTTATCTTTATATGATGAATTAGTCTACCAAAAGTGCACCGAGATTTCAAAGTTAAAGCTTGGTAGTTTTTTATGGGGAATAGTAGAAAAGGATGACATTTCCCTTAACCTTTTATATAATATACTTTGGTATAAAAAGAAAAAGAGGGGTTGTCTAGTTTGGTTTTATACGTAACATTAGGAATTTTGGCAGCATTTATTGTCTATTCAGTGATCATGTTCATCTACCAACGTAAAATTCTAACAACCTTAACGGAAGAAGAATTTCGCGCAGGTTATCGTAAAGCGCAATTGATTGATGTCCGTGAACCAAAAGAGTATGAAGGCGGACACATTCTTGGCGCAAGAAACATTCCTTTGTCTCAAATGAAAATGAGAATAAGAGAGGTTCGTCCAGACCAACCTGTCTATATTTATTGCCAGAACACCATGCGCAGTGGTCGTGCAGCTCAAATGTTAAAACGTAAAGGGTACACGCAGCTTTATCAACTAAAGGGCGGCTTCAAGCAATGGGGCGGTAAAATTAGAACGAAGAATTAATAAATAGAGCACTTGCAGAGTGAGTAACTGCAAGTGCTCTTTTGTGTTTATTGGACGGTGTTGTTTAATGTTTGGTTGATCTGCTCAATGTGACGGCGCTCATGGAAACCGATTAACTGTACCCATTGCTGTGCGGAAAGGTCCCCGATCCAACGATGATTGAACCCGTATTTATGTAATGCTTCCTCGTCCACTTCTTGGATGAATGTGTTCAAGTTGTTTCTGGATTGCTCCAACAACTCAACTAGTTCTGCTTTCGTATAAGGGTGTTCGGATGGTACGATGTCTTCTGGCGCTTCCACCTTATATGTTCTATTCGCCAGCATTTTCGCTAGAGGTAAATCTTTTTCTTCTACATCATTTTTGACTTCAATCGCTTTTCTTAAGCCGTTGGTAATTTTGTTTTCAATTAAATATAAGTGCTCTACGTTTTGTGAGACTGTCCAGAGGTTTTCGTGCTTTTGGTGCAGTTGTTCTTCTGAGATCCCTTCTAATAGTTCAAGTAGCTCTTCTCTTGCTTTGTAGGTTTGCTCATAGTACATTTGCTTTCCCTCCCTTTGGTTCTAGTTATATCTTAAGGGTTTTTGGGGAATTTGAGAAGTAAAAAGAGAACAGGTCGCCCTGTCCTCTCTCTAGTCAAACTTTTATATTCACGCTTCCTTCTGATAACGCAACACCGGCTTACGGGCTGCCAACGTTTCGTCCAATCTCTTAATCACAGTTGTATGAGGTGCTTCTTGCACCACTTCCGGATTTTCTTCCGCTTCACGGGCAATCTGAATCATCGCTTCAATGAAGGAATCTAATGTTTCTTTTGATTCCGTTTCTGTCGGCTCGATCATGATGCACTCCTCAACATTCAGTGGGAAGTAAATGGTTGGTGGATGGTAGCCGAAATCCAACAGGCGTTTAGCTATATCCAATGTACGCACACCCAGTTTCTTCTGACGTTTACCGCTCAGTACAAACTCATGCTTACAATGTCTGTCAAACGGCAGGTCGTAGTGCTCTGCCAGACGGCGCATCATGTAGTTCGCATTCAGTACGGCATATTCCGTTACTGCTTTCAATCCATCTGGACCCATAGAACGGATATACGTGTAAGCACGAACATTAATGCCGAAGTTACCGTAGAACGGCTTCACGCGGCCGATAGATTGTGGACGGTCGTAATCGAAACCGAACGTGCCGTCTTCTTTTTTCACCACAAGTGGTTTTGGCAAGTAAGGAATTAAGTCAGCTTTTACGCCGACTGGACCGGAACCAGGGCCACCGCCACCGTGAGGGCCTGTAAATGTTTTATGCAAGTTCAAGTGAACCACATCAAAGCCCATGTCACCAGGACGCGCTTTGCTTAGTACTGCATTCAGGTTCGCTCCATCATAATAAAGCTTTCCGCCTGCATCGTGGACAATGCGGGCCATTTCTAAAATATTCTCTTCAAAAAGACCAAGTGTGTTCGGGTTGGTCAGCATCAAAGCAGCCGTGTCTTCCCCTACTACTCTGCGAAGATCCTCTAAGTCTACCAAGCCGTTTTCGTCGGATTTTACGGTAATGGTTTCAAGACCAGCTACTGTTGCAGACGCCGGGTTTGTTCCGTGTGCAGAGTCAGGAACGATAACTTTTGTACGGTTATGGTCATTATTTGCTTCATGGAAGGCACGAATCATCATTAGACCTGTCCACTCACCGTGTGCTCCAGCCGCTGGTTGAAGTGTCACTTCGTCCATTCCTGTGATTTCGATTAGGTGCTCTTGCAAGTCATGCATTAATTCCAAGGCACCTTGGACAGTCGACTCATCCTGCAATGGATGGATATGTGCGAAACCTGGGAAGCGTGCAACATTTTCGTTGATTTTCGGGTTGTATTTCATCGTACAAGAACCTAGCGGGTAGAAGCCAGAGTCTACACCGTGGTTACGATTACTTAATGCTGTATAGTGGCGCATAATATCAAGTTCGGAAACTTCCGGTAGTTCTGGCGCTTCCTCGCGAATGTATTCGCTTGGGAAAAGTTCCGCTAAATCTACTTCTGGTACATCGTTTTCAGGCAGGCTGTATCCGATACGACCTTCTCTGGACATTTCAAAAATGAGTGGTTGATTTTGCTTTTTCATTGTTGATGAGCCCCCATTTCTCTCGCTAGTGTGTCGATTTCCTCTTTCGTGCGCAGTTCTGTAACTGCAAGCAGCATATGGTTTTCAAGCTCAGGATAGTAAGTGCCCAAGTCATAACCACCGATTAATCCTTTTTCAAGAAGCTTGCGGTTGACTTCTTTGATTGGAGTGGACAGCTTCACAACAAACTCATTGAAGAACGGACCGCTGAATGTTACTTCAATACCTGCTGCTTCCAAAGAACGTTTCGCATATTGCGCTTTTTGGATGTTTTGTACAGCCATCTCTTTTACACCTTTTTTGCCCAGTGCCGTCATGGCAACGGAAGCAGCTAGTGCATTCAATGCCTGATTGGAACAAATGTTAGATGTCGCTTTGTCACGACGGATATGTTGCTCACGCGCTTGAAGCGTCAGAACGAATCCGCGTTGACCTTCCTCATCCACCGTTTGTCCTACTAATCTACCAGGAACTTTACGCATCAATTTAGTTGTCACCGCAAAATAACCACAGTGAGGTCCTCCGAATTGTGTCGGGATACCGAATGGTTGTGCATCACCTGTTACGATATCAGCGCCAAATTTCCCCGGAGGAGTCAACGCGCCAAGTGCCAATGGATTAGAAGAAACCACAAACATTCCTTTATCTGTATGTGCTAATTTTTCAATTTCTTGTAGAGGCTCGACTTGACCAAAGAAGTTTGGATATTGAACCATAACTGCTGCAACGTCAGAGGACATCATTTCTTCAAGAGCCGCTACATCGGTTACTCCGTTTTTCGTTGGAATTTCCACTACTTCGACATATTGACCTTTTGCGTAAGATGTTACAACTGCTTTAGCTTCAGGATGTACAGCCCCTGAGATAAGCACTTTTTTCTTTTTCGTATGACCGCATGCAAGCATCGCCGCTTCTGCAAAGGCAGTTGGACCGTCATACATGGAGGAGTTAGCCACGTCCATGCCTGTTAGTTCACAAATCATAGTTTGGAATTCAAAGATTGCTTGCAGTTCCCCTTGTGAGATCTCAGGCTGGTAAGGTGTGTAAGCTGTGTAAAATTCAGAACGGGAGATAACATGGTCCACGATTACTGGCATGTAATGATCGTATACGCCAGCACCTAAGAAGGAAGCGTGTTTTCTAAGGTCTTTATTTTTAGCAGCAAGCTCACTTAACTCGCGCATCAATTCTGATTCGGATTTTGCTTGTTTGATTTTCAATTCTCCGTCAAAGCGGACGCTTTCCGGGATGTCTGAAAATAGTTCGTCAATATTTTGCACACCTATTACTTGCAGCATTTCTTGGATGTCTTGGTCTGTCATCGGTAAATAACGATGTTTCATGTGAGTTCCCCTCTCCGGTTAGTTTTTCGGACGTTGATAGAATGGTGCTTTGACCACTTTTGCTTTAAGACGTTTTTTACGAACTTGCACTTCCACTTCTGTATCAAACTCAGTGAATTCTTTCTTTAAAAGTGCCAGGCCGACATTTTTCTTTAGGGTTGGAGATTGCGTACCTGTTGTCACTTCCCCAATTTGTTCCTCACCGACAAATACTTCATAGCCGTGTCGCGGAATACCTTTGTCTATCATTTCAATCCCAACAATACTGCGAGGTGCTCCGTTTTCTTTTTGCTCTTTTAATACTTCTTTTCCGAAGAAATCTTCTTCTTTGTTCGTTTTTACCGCGAAACCGATACCAGCTTCAATCGGAGTGATGTCTTTTGAAAGCTCTTGTCCGTATAGAGCAAGCTTTGCTTCAAAGCGCAATGTATCACGGGAACCTAATCCACAAGGAACCAGCCCGTCTTCTTTTCCAGCTTCAAGCAACGTGTTCCAAAGCTTGACCGCGTCTTCTTGTTGACAATAGATTTCAAAACCGTCTTCCCCGGTGTAGCCGGTTCTAGAAACCAGGGCAGAAACTCCATTGATCTCTACGTTTTCTTTAAATTTAAAAAATTTGATCTCTGAAAGGTCCGTGCTTGTCAGCTTTTGCAAAACTTTCTCCGCTACAGGTCCCTGTATAGCCAGTTGTGCGATGCTTTCTGAGATATTTGTTACTTCTACTTCTTCTATAGCATGGCTTTTTAACCAGTCAAAATCTTTTTCAATATTAGAGGCATTTACAACAAGCAGGTAATCCTCGTCTGCTTTTTTGTATACCAGTAAATCATCTACCGTCCCACCGTCCGGATAGCACATTGCTGTATATTGCGCGCCACCGTCTTTAAGTTTGGAAACGTCGTTTGTCATCATTTTCTGTAGGTAAGCAAGACTGTCTTTTCCTTTCACTTCAATTTCTCCCATGTGGGAAACATCGAATAATCCAGCTTTCGTACGAACCGCTTCGTGCTCTTCTTTGATGCTTGAAAATTGAACAGGCAGATCCCATCCGCCAAAATCGATTGTTTTTGCACCATGTTCTTTGTACACATCATATAATGGTGTTTTTTTAAGTTCAGTCATTACTTTTTTCTCCTCCTTTTACTAAACAAAAGAATTTCAACCTACGCTTTTCCCTTTTTGCTTCAAAAAAGGACAGAGAAACTCCTTTTTCAAAAAAGAGTTCTCTGTCCTTTGCACCTGAAAGTTTACCTTATGTATAAGGCTTTCCCCTTTGGTGGTTTATTCTAAAATAAGAATAAACACTCTCCAGAGTTGCGTCCAACAAGAGTCTTTTTGCCTGAGAGATTCACAGTCATTCTGCTTGCTCCTTCGGCGCTGCCGCATCTTTATGGGCAGTCTCTCCCCTTGTTCTCATTCGCAATATAATATTTTCTCTAAACATGGTCATACTAATAGGAAGCTACAACATTCATGTTCATATTGCCAGGCAAACCGCCTTAAAAAGCTCACTATTATCCTACCATTAGACAAAGGATTCTGGCAATATAAAAACACTTATTATTATTATTTTTATATAGCTAAACGTTCGTGTTTAAACAAGTAGATTATCAATATTTTCTAATGAAAACGCTATCCTTTTTCAACATACTATAAATTGGATAATTCAGAAAGGATGCACAACAATGAATGTAGAGATTGTTTTTGACCAGGAATGGCAGGACGAACTGCTTAAACGTATGGAAGATGATGGTCCTTGGGCTAATTACGAACTATTCAAACTTGCATTAGAAGTGGAGAACCATCTTAGCATCCCAGAATTTGAAGGATTGCTTGCTCCTTCCCATCTGCCACAACTTACTCCACTACCCCACCAGTTGGAAGTAGCCAGAAACGTGGTGGAAGAGATGAACGGAAAAGCGATACTTGCCGATGAGGTGGGGCTTGGTAAAACCATTGAAGCAGGTCTGATTCTTAAAGAATATATGATTCGCGGACTAGTGAAGAAGGTTTTGATTTTAGTTCCAGCTTCCCTGGTTTCTCAATGGGCAATTGAACTGAATCAAAAATTCTATATCCCTGCTATCGGTCAGAAAAAAAGTTATGTATGGGAGCAATGTGACGTAGTAGTTTCTTCTATTGATACAGCAAAAAGAAGCCCTCATCGTGAGATCATCAATAGCTTGGAATATGACATGGTGATTATTGATGAGGCTCATAAACTGAAAAATAATAAAACCAAAAACTATGAATTTGTCCAGAATTTAAAGAAGAAGTTTTGCCTGTTGTTAACAGCCACTCCTATTCAAAATAAAGTGGAAGAGATTTTCAACCTTGTATCCCTCCTTAAACCGGGTCATCTTGGCAGCGAGAGCAATTTCACCGAGGTGTTTCGTGCGAAAAACCGAAAGCTTGAGAACGATGATTATTTAAAAGAACTTGTCAATAAAGTGATGATTCGAAACAGGCGCGGGGATACAGGAATCGATTGGCCAAAACGAAATGTAGAGTCTTGTATCATTGAATTTTCAAAAGAGGAACAGGATCTTTATGATGCCATCAATGAGCTAAAGTCAGACCCTTACGTACCGATTACTAGCCAGTTCTCCATCATGACCTTGCAACGCGAAGCTTGCAGCAGCAGAGAAGCTGTTTATTACACTGTTAAAAATATGATTGAGCGTAAGCAACAGGAAAATCCACATTATCAGCCTTCACAGGGCCTTTTGAAAATTTTCGAGAAAATTGATTTGGTTGGACGAAACTCTAAAGCCGAGAAAGTGTTAGAGCTGATCCAAAAAGTCAAAGATAAGGTCATTATTTTCACCGAATACAGAGCAACACAGATGTATTTACAATGGTTCTTAAAGCAAAATGGCATTACTTCTGTTCCCTTCCGCGGCGGGTTCAAGCGAGGCAAAAAGGATTGGATGAGGGAATTGTTTAAAAACCATGTTCAGGTCCTTATTGCTACAGAAGCAGGAGGCGAGGGGATCAACCTCCAGTTCTGTAACCATATTATAAATTTCGACCTTCCCTGGAATCCGATGAGACTTGAGCAGCGAATTGGTCGAATTCACAGGCTTGGACAAGAGCGTGATGTGAATATCTATAACTTTGCTACAAATAACACCGTCGAGGAGCATATTCTGAAGCTGCTTTATGAAAAAATCAATCTCTTTGAACGAGTCATTGGGGAGCTTGACGATATCTTGACGAAGATGGAAATCAAGAATCTAGAAGAGCATATTCAAGACATTATGCTTCATTCTAAATCAGAGGGTGAAATGAAGATAAAGATGGAGAACCTCTCCTCTATTATTGAATTTGCCGATCAGATGAAAAAGGAGGACGGACCACATGCAGCAGCGGGAAATTCATAGGTTTTTGGAGCGCTATTTTACAGCCAATAGCTGTGAAATTGTCGAGAACACGAACAGCCATCTTGCCGTGCAATTGACCATTGATATGGACAAAGAACTGATGAACCGCCCTTTCTATTGGCATTACCTCGAAAAAACAGGCGGTATACCTAATCCAATGAAGATGACATTAATTACAGACAGCAACAAAGCACCTGAAGACCTTAAAGGAGATCATGTTCATTTTGGCTCTCCTAGGATGCATCAAATTTTTGAATCCACTAAAAGTCTTGCAGGTTATATACGATTGTATGAAAATATTCCTTCTCATACCGGTGGGGGTCATCTTCCTCTTCACCCGTGGCTGAACGTAAATATGAAAGTGAGCTATCAGTGTGACCGGAAGAAGGATGTCATTATGTCTCTTGGAATTCACTTGATTACAGGGTCGATCTTGGAAAATTTTCAAGAAGAAGTAGAAAAGATTAATCTGACACCGAAGATTCCTGATTTTTGTTTCACCATGACCCCAATCATCAAGCCAGCGAGCGGACTTTCAAGGCTTGAGCATTATGTAAATGGATTTATCGCAAGTGAAGATCATCAGTGGGCAGAAGATGCGAGAAAAAGATGGGATCAAGATCTTCAGCTTTTGAAGCATTTTTATGAGGATGATGAAGAAAAACCGGAGTCTTATGAAACCGAGATGAAGGCTCTTCAAGAGCAATATGAGCCTAAAATTCATGTATCAATTATAAATGGCGGCCTTTTCTATTTGGGTCCATCTTTTATCCAAAACATACACAGTGGCAGATGAAGACTGCCATTGTGTATGTTTTTTTAAGTGATATAGTAGTAAATCCAGTACATATGTAGGAAACTGACCATGCTGTAGACACAAACGGCGGTTAGGCAGACAACTTTAAGAATGGTTGATTTAAGTTTCAAGTTATTTTTTATGAAGAACAATAGAAGTATGGAGATGCCTAGTTTTATGAGTAAAAATAAGGCTGGGCTTGTTTCATAGAGGGATTTCATCAGCGGGTTGCCTTCGTTAATTAACTGGAAGTGCAGGCCAAAATATGTGGCAACTCCGTCAAAGATGTTTAATAGCAACAACGCGATCAATAGCTTTTTGACCATAGCACACCTCCACAACGATTTCGTTCTTTAGTAAGAACAATCATACCTTGTTTATTCGCTATTAAGCAAGTGTGTTGTTCTTTTTTAAGAACATAAAGCTGGTATTATTTCTACAGTGTATCCAGTCTGAGTGGGATTATAAGGTGGTGATGCGCTGTGGGCAGGTTTATAATTTTTTTGGCATTGTTCGGCTTCTTAGATGCCAAAGTTCTTGGGGGACTGCTTATTTTGGCGCCGTTCGGCTTCTTAGATGCCAGAGTTCATGGAGGAATGCTCACTCTGGCGCCGTTCGGTCTCATAGATGCCAAAGTTCGAGGAATTCTTTTTATTTTTGGCACCGTTCCGCTCATTAGATGCCAGACTTTAAGGCATACCGCTTTTTCTGGCATCTCTAGACCCTTAAATATCAAAACCAAACTTGATTCATTTTCTCCAAAAACTCTCTTGTTATGGGATAACCCGAACTTTCTCCAATAACAGAATCAATGCCACAATGGGGACATATAGCCGTTTGACCCTGATCAACCCATTCCTTTATAAGAGAAGGACTGTAAATTTCCAGACAGAAAAAACACCCGCATTTCTTATCCTTTACTAATTCTTTTTTATGAAGACTGCTCAATTTGTGCGCATTAGCAATATAATCTTCCATTCTAATATCTCCTCTCTGTTTTCAAAAAAATAAGAGTCCACCTCATCACATCAAGGTGGACACTCTACTATTTATTTTATCGGTATCCATATCTCTGAGTAAAGGTCTGGGCTCGATGGATCCTCGTCTGTGTACAACTCAAAATCCGGTGCACCAGAATGCTCGTAGCTGTTGGAGGGGAACCATTCTGAGAAGATGCGCTTCCAAGTATCCTGCATGGCATGGGGCATCGGGCCATGCACTTCGAAGACGACCCATTTTGAAGCAGGTATCTCTAACTTTTCCAACTCTTCCGGAATATCACCATCAATCGCTGTAGCCACCCAGTAATCCATTACTTGTTCTGATTTCATTTCTTCCGTGGTTCCTTCACATACACCAAGAACACCTTTAATGGCTCCATTATTTAATGTAAAGAGCTTATCTGTAAAACCTTCTGCATTCACGTCCTGCCAAAACTTCGGTATCTCTCTGGATTGCTCATCATTTGCACAAGAAAATCTTCGTTTTTTCCCGGTCTACTGTAAATGCCTCTTTGTTCACTACACTATACTTCATCGGTTCTGCCCCTTCCAATGTCACCTGGATCACCAGGCGGTTATAAGTTTGCAGCTTCCCTTCATGCCTCCGCACTTCAGTTGGAGAAGTGCCGTGTTGCCTGCGGAATGCCTTTGTGAAAGCCTCGGGAGTGTCGTAACCATATTTCCAGGCGATATCGATGATCTTATTGTCCGTTGTAAGCAATTCCTGTGCAGCAAGCGTCAACCTTCTTCTTCTCAAATATTCTGCAACCGACGTATCTGTCAACAAACCGAATGTACGTTGAAAATGAAAGGAAGAAACATTTGCATATCTAGCAATATCCTCAATTGTTATATCTTCTGTCAGATTCTTTTCCATATATTCAATTGCACGCTGAATCGACTCTACCATCGCCATAATGCCTCACTCCTTATGTCTATCCTATCAGCGTGAACGATGGATTTCCTGTTCATTTGTGCTTTGTTTTGGCAGGTTTCTTAATCGATCCGCTTCTCTAATATTGTCATGTAAATAGGCTTCCGTTTGAGGATGATTGATTATTTCTTCGGTCGTCATCCAATGAACAGCCTCCACCTCATCCGGACTCTTCGAATAGGGCTCGCCACTCTGCCATTCACATAGGAATACAATGTCTACAACTTCCCGACCATCCGGTAGAACAAAAGAAGTATTTCGGACATACGTCATGTTATCATGAACGCTGATACCCACTTCCTCCATTAACTCACGTCTCAAAGTCCGTTCCAAAATATTAGAAGAAGCACCTTCAGGGTCAACCGTCCCGCCAACAAAGGAAAGCATCCTCGCCGCATGCTCCTCCTTGTGACTGCGCTCTATCATCAACCATTTGTTCCCTCTGTACACAGCACCTTCTACATTAATGAAAAACATCTCTAATCCCCCTTATTTTCTGGCTTTAATAATTAATGTTGAAGGAAATCTGCGAGTTTTGTAAAGAGAATAGTACTGGTCAGATACCGGAGCGTCCTCATCTTTAAAATGGGCTCCCTCATCACTTTCCACTACCTTCTCAATGATAAAGCCTGCTTGAATCAGTTCATTTATGTAGGTTGCCAGTTTTCTAGTGTGTATGGTCATCGGTGCATTTTCTCCTTTGAATTTTTCAAAGGTGTGCAGACCTTCTTGCTGGTAGGACCCATTTAAAGTTATAACGCCCTTCTCGCTACTAATATGAGCATATAAAGGATGATCCCAACTAAATACGAAGCTGCCTCCTTGTTTTAAATAAGAATGGATCAGCTTCAATGTTGCCTTTAAATCCGTTGTCCAGCCTAACGCATAAATAGAATAAACACAATCAAAATAATCTTTTGGAAGGTCAATCTCTTGTTCCATCGGCGCACAAAATAAGCGGGGTTCCAGCCCTTGAAGAGTCTTTTCTGCCGCTAGTTTCTGCTCGGTGGAAAGGTCCACTCCCCATAGTTCAGTTGCGCCTTTTTCCTCCGCCATATATTTTAAAGAATGACCACTGCCAAAACCAATATCCAAGACCTTTTTATTTTGCAAATCATCCAAAAGCTTCAGTTCATCTTCCGTTTGAGTAAAAGGTCCGTAACTAGGAAGGGCGTCCACCCCGTTGAAATAATGGGCGACCTTGTCCCAGCTTTTTCGATTACTTTCCAATAGTTGATTCATACCCCTACCCCTTTATTTTCTTAATAAATGCAATTAATCTACTTGATTCCTTAAATCCCATCCCAATGTGGAAATAATAGCTAACATGGTTGTCCAAATGGATGTCCGAACCGATTTGCTTGCAGCCGTTCTTTTTTAACCATTCTTCCCCTACTTCTACCAGCTTTGCAGAGTATCCTTTTCTCCTAAACTCCGGTTTCACATATACCCCTTCAATATAACCTGTTGGAGATGATTCTGTACCCTCCACATAATCCACCCGTATAGATAGATGAATGAACGAAACAAATTCATTACCTATGCGGTAAAATAAAACTTTGTCCCGGTTGGAAGCCATAATTTCACGAAATGACTCATGTAATTCCTCCTCCGTGCTTTCTGGCCAGAGGTCTAACGCCATTTCGGTGTAATGTGCCAAATGATTGTTTGATGCAAATACGACATTGTCATTCGTACTCTCTTCTGATGATTGAAGCTCCAGCCTAGCAAGCTGCTCCCCCCACGAAGCAATCTCCGTTTCTACAAAACCAGCGTCCTTATACATCTTTTTCGCTACGTGGTTTGTTGGTTCAAAGCCAAGCACGACATACGGAATAGCACTGGAATTTATATTTCTTATGTCTTTCAACACCTTATCAAGGGCTGCTCTACCAAATCCTTTCCTTTGAAATTTTTCGTCGATCATTAACCGGTATATCCAGTAATTTCCGTCATCCGGATCAATCCCATACATTGCAAAACCCACCATCTCCTCTTCCGCATAAACTCCCATCGCTTTAAAATCCGTCAAAAATTGTACCTGGGCAAGGGAGTACAGGTTGGAAGCCACGAAGTCTTTTTGGTCCTCTGAAACTTTTAGTTGAATTGCTTTTTGCCAATTTTCAGCTGTAATTTGTCTTAGTGTGATTTTCATAATCTTGTCCCTCTTCTATTTTTTAGTTTTGTTCATACCAATAGAATAGTGTGTATTTCCCCATTATTTTTTAATGAAGGGTGATCTAGATGACTGATGATAAAATAGACAAACGAATTCCCCAACCCATCAGAAGCGACGGGGCAGGAGCATTGGACCTCGGACCCCGTAACGTCCTGAGAGATTTACAAAATCCTGATCTTCTCGTGCCGCCCAAGACGGATGCCGGAATTGTTCCGAATTTGCGTTTCTCTTTCTCCGATACTTCTATGATTCTTAAACATGGTGGATGGTCCAGGGAAATAACGATCAGAGAGCTTCCCATCGCCACTACTCTGGCAGGTGTAAATATGAGTCTGACCGCCGGTGGTGTGAGGGAGCTCCATTGGCACAAAGAGGCAGAATGGTCCTATATGATTCTCGGTAGGGCCCGTATTACAGCTGTAGACCAGGACGGTAGGAATTTCATTGCCGATGTCGGACCTGGTGACTTGTGGTATTTCCCACCTGGCATTCCCCATTCCATTCAAGGATTGGAACTTTGTGAATTCTTACTGGTTTTTGACTCTGGCGATTTTTCCGATTTGAGTACCCTTTCCATTTCCGATTGGTTCGCCCATACCCCAAAAGAAGTGTTGTCTGCTAACTTTGGAGTTCCAGCGAGCACATTTGATGACCGACCAAAAGGACAACTATATATCTATCAAAGCGAGGTTCCAGGACCTCTTGAAACACAAACAGTTCAGTCACCAAATGGAAAGGTTCCGCTGCCATTTAAATTTGAAATGTTGAAACAGCCCCCACTAGAATTTTCAGGCGGCTCTGTTCGCATTGTTGACTCTACCGTTTTCAAAATATCCAAAACCGTTGCCGCCGCCCTCGTGGAAGTGAAGCCTGGTGGCATGCGAGAACTCCACTGGCACCCAAACAATGATGAGTGGCAGTATTACCTTACCGGCAAAGCCCGCATGACCGTCTTTCTTGGAGACGGAACAGCCAGAACCTTTGATTATATGGCAGGCGATGTCGGCTACGTCCCATTTGCAACCGGGCATTATATTCAGAACACAGGCGATGAAACATTATGGTTTCTCGAAATGTTCAAAAGTGACCGATTTGAAGACGTATCCCTGGCCCAGTGGATGGCATTGACGCCAAGACAGCTTGTGGACAGTAATGTCAATATCAGTTCAGCTTTTACAAAAAATATAAGGAAAGAAAAGGAGCCTGTGGTGAGCTTTCCACCTTATACGTATAAGTCGAAGAATAATTAAAAATTTATGGATGGCCCTGTTATTGGTCACGGGGCTCTTTCTTGCTTGCGTACCTTAAGGATAAGACAATAAAAAGGAAAAAAGCCGCAATCCCCATCAAAATATATGGAAGAATATCAGTCCAATGAAAAGGTGCTTCATGAAGGTACACTGCTTTAACCCACATGTCTTGTTGCTCTTCGACTGCGATGGCAGTACCAGAGTCGATTCCTTTAATGGCGTAATACCTTGTACCTTTTTCATAATAGTTTGAGGCGTCGCCATAATAGGCTCCTGTCCTATCATCAGCCATCCGTTTTACCTCGCCAATCTTTTCTCCTATGTCTGAAGCAGCCATGAATTCCTCTGTTACTTCATACACTCCACCTTCCCATACAACAAACTTGTATGCCCAACTTAGCGCATAACTAGTTGAGGTAGCTACCGTGAAGCAAATCAAGAACAATAATAGCCCTTTTTTCATTTCTGTATCCCCCGTCTAAAGTCCATACTATTACTTCCACTTTCGATAGCCTAAAACCTTCCCGTTTATATTTTCAATCGGAACCGCTCCGAAATTTCTGCTATCAAAGCTTCTCCACCAGGCATCCCCCAATAAGAAGACATGACCCTCAGGAATGGTGTATTTTTCTGTATCATATTCTTTCGCATCCTCGAATAAAGGACGATTATAAACATTATCCAGACCTCTGCCATAAAATGCATCTAATTTCTTGTCATCTATATAAACCTGAGCATCTTTTAAGTAAATTGTTTCTCCGGGCAACCCCACAATTCTTGAAATACTTTTCGGTTCATTGTACTTATCAACCATACTCGAATCGTTTTTCATTTCTTCAGGATACGTATAATACACTGCATCTCCACGGTTCACGCTATTTTCTTCATAAAAGTCCGGATCGATGACAAGCAGATCTTTATAGAAATGGTGATCTCCCCTATCCATGGAATCACTACGCCATTCATATAAAATCATGTCATCCTCGTACACTACTCTTTCAATATCGGGTGAAGTAATTGAATCGGTAAGTACCGAAGAGGTCGGTTCGAATAGAGGCATAAAAATAAGTATCACTAACAATAAAGAGATAGAGAGCGACATCGCTAATCCCATTGAAAGAAAGTCAGGCTTTTTTTTGGAAGGATTCTTCTTAATATTTTTTAATACACTTTGTTTACGTTCTTCTGAAAATGCGGCATATTGAAATACAGTCGTTTCCATCTTTTTTCTAAGTTGCTTCAACTCTTGTTCAATCATTATCCCTACCTCCATCCGTATAGTGAACTCGCAATAGCTCTTTCCCTCTAGTCAGTCTGGTCTTAACAGTACTGAGGTTGGTATGAAGAAAACTGCTTATTTCCTTCAAGCTAAGTTCCTCATAATAAAAGAGGAAAACGACTTCTCTATATTTTAATGGTAGTGCTAACACCAAATCCGCCAAATCAGTAATATGCTCTTTTTCTAAAAATGTTTGTTCAGGTGTACTTGTATGGTCCGCAATCACCCTTCCAAACATTTCAGAAATTTGCACTTTTCTATAGTTCCAACTTTTCAAATAATCCTTACATTTATTAATGGTGATTCTGCAAAGATAGGTTTTCACACTGCACTCACGACGAAAGTTATCCAGCTGATTAAAATAGGTTACAAATACCTCCTGCGAAATATCTTCAGCTATATTAAAATCCTTGACATAAGAATAGGCCAGCTTAACAATATCACTTCCGAATTGATTCATCACACTTTCCAAGTGTATTTCCTTATGGTCAATAACATCATGCAAAGGTTCTTCCAAGGCTGCCATCACCCTCTCTTCCATTCTTTCATTAATAAAAGTTAGACGACACTTCTCTTTGGAAAGTTTGGAAATTCTTTCTTTATTTTACCAAAAGAAAAAGCAGGTGAACTTCTTTTTAGAAAAGAAATTCTCCTGCTCTATTTTTAGATAACCCATTCGCCATCTGTCATTATTGTTTCTTTTACTCCAGCTTCCGTTTCTCCTTCAATGCTCATCTCTTCCGAACCAATCATAAAATCGACGTGAATCATACTTGTGTTGACCCCTTTTGATTCTAGCTCCTCTTTGCTCATCTTTGCTCCGTCTTCAATATTGATCGGATAAGCTGAACCTAGCGCCAAGTGGCAGGAAGCATTTTCATCAAAAAGTGTGTTATAGAAAATCACTTCCTGCTTGGATACTGGTGAGCTATGTGGGACAAGCGCAACTTCCCCTAAGTGAAGTGCTCCTTCATCCGTTTCTAAAAGCTTTTTCAACACTTCATATCCTTGCTCAGCCGAAAACTCCACCACTTTGCCTTCTTTAAATGTAAGGCTGAAGTTATCTACCAGGTTTCCGTTCAGGTTTAACGGCTTAGTGGAAGATACGACTCCGTTAACTCCGGTCTTCACAGGTGCCGTAAACACTTCTTCTGTTGGAAGGTTCGGAACGAAATAAGTACCTTGATCGTTGTTCATTCCACCGCCTAGCCAAACCTGTTCGTTTGGAAGTTCGATTGTCAGGTCTGTCCCTGGCGCTTTGTAATGAAGTTTTTTGTTACTTTTTGGAGTTAAGGATTTGTAGCTTTTCTTGCAAAGTTTTTATGTGTTTATTCCACGCTTCAACAGGGTCGTTTTCATTGACACGTGTTACTTGGAAAATGTTTTCCCATAGGCTTGCAACCTGATCTTCTGGAGATCTGTCCGGGTAAAGTTTCGCTGCCCATTCTTGAGACGGCACGGAAACAATCGCCCAGCTGACTTTCGCAGTTTGAATGTATTTTCGGTAGTTCTGCATTGCTTTGGCCTGAGCTTTGTTAGAAATGGACACCCGCTCTGGATCGACGTCTTTAAGAAGATCTGGGTTGGAAGCAACAATCGACATAAATGCTGCACCTTCTTCTGCCATTTCCTCCATTCCTTTTACTTTCCACTCTCGGACATGACTGAGAGATTCTGTGGAGGCTGTTTCATATGTAATTTTCGTTAGTTGCTCGTCGTTCCATTCGGTATGTACGTATTTGGCGCCTAGCTTGTACGCAATTTTGGCAACTTCTCTTACAAATGGGGCTGCTGCTATTGGGGCATTGATGACAAGCGGCTGGTTTTCTTGCAGGTTGATCCCAACTTTTAGCGCAAGCTCTGCGTATTTGGTCAATTTTTCTTGTATCACTATGTATTTCCTCCTTTTGGTTGATGAGGATATTGTATCATAGGATGCCGCGGTATTGGATTGGGGAGATTTATTAACTTTTGGAGGGGTACTTAAATGGCCCCTGAGGTTATTGTGAGTTTTCCGAAGCTTATTGTGACTTTTTCAAGCGTTATTGTGAGTTTTTCGAATCACCTCACTAAGCTCATAAAAAAAACCAACTCCCCCTAAAAGGAAAGTCGGCCTCCAAAATCACACATTAAACTTCTCTTTCACAAATTCTACAACTTCTTCTGCTGTGCTCATGCCAAGGATCTCTTCACGGTAGGAAGCAGCTTCCTCTTTAGAGATGCCGCGCAGTTGGCTTCTTGCAGGAAGGATGGATGTCGCGCTCATGCTGAACTCGTCAAGTCCTAGTCCAAGAAGGATTGGAATTGCGATTGGGTCGCCAGCCATTTCTCCACACATGCCGGCCCACTTGCCGTTTTTGTGTGCAGCTTGGATGACATTATCCACTAGGCGCAGGATTGCCGGGTTGTATGGTTGATACAGGTAGGAAACCTGCTCGTTCATACGGTCAGCAGCCATTGTGTATTGAATCAAGTCGTTTGTTCCGATGCTGAAGAAATCAACTTCCTTCGCGAAAATATCAGCCATAACCGCTGTTGATGGGATTTCCACCATGATACCGATCTCGATATTCTCGTTTACAGTTGTACCATTCTTCACAAGCGCTTCTTTTTCTTCTAAAAGAATTGCTTTTGCTTGGCGGAACTCGTCCAATGTTGCGATCATCGGGAACATGATTTTCAGGTTTCCATAAGAGCTAGCACGCAATAATGCACGAAGCTGTGTACGGAAAATGTCCTGCTCCTCTAAGCAAAGGCGAATCGCACGGAAGCCTAGGAACGGGTTCATTTCTTTTGGAAGGTTCAGATAAGGAAGTTCCTTATCTCCACCGATGTCCAATGTGCGGACAACAACCGGTTTGCCTTCCATGCTTTCAAGAACCTCTTTATAGGCTTTGTACTGCTCGTCTTCTGTCGGAAGTTCCGTTCTGCCCATGTAAAGGAATTCGGTACGGTAAAGACCGACACCTTCTCCACCATTGGCAAGAACGCCTTTCACATCTTTAGGAGTACCGATGTTTGCAGCAAGCTCGACTTCTTGTCCGTCAGAAGAAAGACTCTTCTCGTTTACAAGCTTCGCCCACTCTTTTTTCTGGTCTTCGTACTTTTCTTGCTTATCTTTGTAAGAAGCAATTTCTTCTTCTGTCGGATCGACGATTACCACACCGTCTAAACCATCAATAATAACCATTGTGTCATTTTGTATAGTTTCCATGACGTTCTTTGTTCCAACTACTGCTGGAATTTCCATCGAACGAGCCATGATCGCCGAGTGAGACGTACGTCCACCGATATCAGTTGTAAATGCTTTTACATATTGACGATTAAGTTGAGCAGTGTCAGAAGGAGTCAAATCTTCTGCAATGATAACAACTTCTTCTGAAATAAGTGCAGGATTGGAAACTGTCACACCTAAAAGGTGAGCTAGTACACGTTTGGTCACGTCGCGGATATCTGCTGCACGCTCCTTCATGTACTCGTTATCCATTTGTTCAAACATATTGATGAACATTCCTGCTGTTTCATCCAAAGCATACTCAGCATTTACACTGTCGCTTTTAATTTTATCTTTAATTGGATTTAAAAGTTCAGGGTCACTCAATACAAGAAGATGTGCAGAAAAAATTTCAGCCTTGTCCGCTCCAAGCTCCTTATGTGCGTGCTCCTTGATTTTTTCCAATTCAGTTTTAGAAATCTCTACTGCCTTTTCAAATCTTTCTACTTCTGCTTGGGCATTGTCGATCGTCTTCTTGTCCACAGATAGTTCTGGGTTTTCAAGACGATATGCTTTCGCAATCGCAATCCCGCTAGAAGCAGGGATACCTTGAATCGTGTTTGACATTATTCCCCTAACCCTTCTGATTTCAAAGTTTCTTCAATTGCAGAAATTGCCTCACTCTCATCAGAACCTTCTGCAACAATTTTGATTTCCGCACCTTGAGGAATTCCAAGAGACATTACACCCATGATGGATTTCAAGTTTACAGATTTACCGTTGTACTCAAGGTTTACGTCTGCATCGAATTTCCCTGCAGTTTGTACCAATTGAGTAGCCGGACGTGCGTGAATTCCTGAATCTGCTGTTACTTTAAATGTTTTTTCTGCCATTGTAATCAAACTCCTTTAGGATATGTGTATTTTTTACTTTAGAAACTATTCAACTAAAAGAACTTTGTTCCCTTTATTCCTATACCCTGTAGCTTTCACCAGTAATCGCGGTGAATATGTAGGAAAAAATATAGAAAAAGGCATGAGTGAGGGCTTGTCTCTATAAAAGGGTACACTCGTCCCCTTAGTATGGATCAAAACCTCTTCACTCATGCCTGATCGTATCAGTAACACGTAAAGTTCTTATCTATGTTGAAAGCATTTGCATGAACATTTAGTTGAACGCTTCTTAACTGTCCGATGAGATTGTAGCATAAAAAACAAAACCTTGGCAATACTTTTGACTCATACTCCACTTTTTTTCTTTTTAAAAAGCATCATGATTGCATAAGGAATCACACCGAAGAGCTGAAAGGCGATGGGCGAACGCTCTTGCTTTTTCAGTTGCCTTTGCTCACGCTTTACTTCTTTCGGCTGATCCATGTAGGTGACAAGCTGCTGTGTCACATATTTCACATAATCATTTGTTTTCATTTAGTCCACCACCCAAGAGATTCTTTTATCTCTAGTGTTGACGGTTACTCCATATTTTAATCGCGTTATGTACGGCCTCTGCAGCAGATTCCAAGTCCAGCCCGGTTGTATCCACCGTGATGTGCGCTTGTTTATAAAGAGGTAAACGTGTGTCAAAAAGCTCTATGATTTCTTCTTTCTTTTTCTGTTTTATAAGTGGCCTGGTCGTATCATTTTCCAAACGCTCCCAAATAACTTCCGGGTCTGCGTAAAGAAAAATCATACAGCCGTTCTCTTTCATCCAATCAATGTTATTTTGAGTTGTTACTATTCCTCCACCAGTTGTTACCAGGATATCATTCACGGGTAGTTCTTGAAGGGTCTTTGTTTCCAGCTCCCGAAAAAAACTCTCTCCATATTGCTCGAAGATATCCTTAATTTGCAACTTCAGATTCTGTTCAATCAGTGTGTCTGTATCAACGACATCGAGACTCAGGTTGGTTGCCAACGCCTGTCCGATGGTTGTTTTCCCCGCTCCCATAAATCCTGTAAGATAGATGCTTTTCATGTTCCATGCCTCTCTTTCTTTTTGGATGCCTCTTTATTGTATTATTATAGGGCAAAGCTCCCTCTCCCTCCACTTTAAGAAAAACTAGGCAATACCTAGCCGGTCCTTTTAGAGCTAAAAACCTTTAGTTGTTTGGTAAGTCGCCACTGTCATTTTCTATATGGCTGCACTTTTCCTTGAGATAAACTAATGAAGACATCCTTGACTGATTTTCTACGATAAAGACGTCTTCATGAATCGAATGAAGACCTTTCTCCCTCCATTTTCCCGACAGAGATGTCTTCATACACCTCATGAAGACCTTCCTACTCCCATTTCCCTACAAGAGATGTCTTCATACACCTGATGAAGACCTTTCTACTCCCATTTCCCCGCAAGAGATGTCTTCATATACCTGATGAAGACCTTTCTATTCCCATTTCCTCGCTAAAGAGATATTCATACACCTGATGACTATGCCAAGTGCTTTGAACTACAAAAAAGTGCCTCCATCAATCGGAGACACTTCTGACTAGCTTTCCTCTTAGTTATCAGGCATAACCCAGATAACTTCTGCAGTTCGAATGAAAAAGCTCGAATCTCCAGCAACTAACACAACATGATCTGGTTTAACATCCTTCAGGTTACCTCTTATTGATCCTCGCGTTGTTTCAATGACCACTTCGGTGCCAACGATACTTCTTAAAGTATGGTATACATAGGGTTCTATCACCATATATTGAATGGGCATCCCATTGTCCGCTTGATTCATTGGGTATTTACCTCCTTTGTTACACGGTACATTTATATGATTGGGACAATGGGATGGTGATTTTATGTGATTAATTTAATTGTTTCATACCAGCCGAGTACCTTCTTTTCTTCCATATCGTAAAGGATGGTTGCTTTGTACTCCCTCGCCATCCTGGTTGTGCAGACAATGACAATCTCCCTTTCTGTTCCAAGTTCCTTTACAGTTACCGCAGCTTCTCCCCTTGGCATTTCAAACGACGAAATAATTTCCTCCCTCTCCTCTTTCAACTGTTCCTCCACTTTGTCCCATACAAATTTCATCATGATTTCCAGCTCAAATTGTTGATCCGATTCATGATAAAACATTTTCTCCAGCCGGTAGTTTTCAATTTGATGAAGCAAAAAGGACGAGACTATTACACTTATGATAAGTGTGACAGGAAAAATATACCCTTTGTTCTGTTTACTTCGAAGTCCAGCTTGTACGGATTGCCCCCAATTTGAATTCATGGATTATTTCGTCCTTCCCCTTTACATTCACTATAGCCCCATTATTCACTTCTTTAAAAGTAATACTTTCTACTCCATGCAAGAGTAATTCGTGTCCAGTTCCATTAACTCTACGTCTGACATTTTTTTGATAAAATTCATATGTCACTCTTTGATCGTCTTGATTGATAATGACCATCGCATTACTCTCCACCGACACTCTCTTTGCATTTCGAACCTCCCTTGTAGCCTGCTGAATAAACACCTCGAGCTCCAAAGGATGAATTCCATCGCCCTTTTCTGTCAATAGCGAGAGATTTTTAAGTAGAAGAGGGAAAAACGCGGTGAGAATAAGAATGACTGAAAAACTGACCAAGACCTCCAATAAGGTAAAACCGTCATGTTTACGGAAGATGGACATAAATACACCTTTCCTCCTCCAACGATTTATAATTCATATAGGACACACACAGCACTGGCGGAACGGTTTCTTCCACCAATGTCAGGGAATAGGTGGTGCCATTTCTGTTTACCATACTATCTTCAAACAATTTGGCACCTGTACGTATTTCTTCCAATTCCATTGTCAAAAGGAACCTTGCTTGCTGATCGAGAATAAATCCCTTGCGTTCCTGATTCATTCGTACCAACCCAGGAAGCAGAACGGAGGCAATGACCATCCAAATTACCAAAGCCCCTAAAACCTCTACTAATGTAAACCCTTTAGAGCTTTTCCACATAAAAACGGCCTTTTCCTAAGGTGAAAACGTAACGATAGCTTTCCATTTCGTCCACATAAATACCGATTGCGCCAGCTTTATTAATGCTGCCATTTCCATTGTAAATCAGTCTTTCTCCCATCGTGCGTGTATCTATTCTTACATCACGGTGGTATTCCCGATATACCATTTCGTTAATCTGGAAGGTTCCTTGCCGTATACGGTAATAGTTATTTTGTGGAGTAAAAATAATACTTACACTTGTTTTCGTACTTATTGCATATTGTTGGGCGAACAAGAGATCATTGCTTAATTGATCGCTAAATTGTTCTGCAATTATGTTTTTGTTGGTCGCATTAAGATTAAGGATGGTCACCGATAGAATGATGGAAATGAGAGAAAGAACCAGTATAGATTCCAAAAGGGAATATCCCTTCGAATCTAAAGGTCTATAAACCAACATCAGCTTCCGCTTTGCTGTTGACAATCGTAACATTACTTCCGTTTGGACAGTTTAAAGTTCCGTCTTCATCGAAATGATCTTCAAGATATTCTGGTGAGTCCAAATCATCAATAGTTGCCGGCTCGCTCCCCTTATCCAATCGGTATGTCTGAATCTGGGCGTCCACCATGCTAAGCAGCGCCTCACATCCTTTATCCCCAATAATGCTAGAATTCTTTGTCACGTTTGGAATCATGATTAAGAGTAACACGGTAATAACCAACATAACTAAAAGCATTTCCACCAACGTAAAACCACGTTCTTCCTTTAATAGCTTTCTCATCTATAACCCTCCTAGTAATTGAAACATTGGAATGAAGATACAGAGATATAACACAAAAACAAATGAACCGATCCCTAAAAATAAAACAGGCTGCACTCTTCCCAGTAGCTTTTCGCTTTTTTCCTGCATCTTCACTAACAGTAACTTGCTGTATTGCTCCAATTCCTGACCTAATTTCCCGTTCTTTTGTCCATGTACAATAACTACATCAAGCCCCTTTACAAACACTTTCTCCCTTCCCACCAATGTTTCGAGCTTTTCCCCCTCCACTAAAAACTTACGATATTCTTTTGCTTTAGAATGGAAAAAAGAATGATAACGTTGCTGCTCGAACACAGCTATGGCTTCATTAATCGTTAATCCACTTAATAGCAAGCTGCTTAATTGTTGCGTGAAGTAATGGGAATAATGAAGGGTGAGAAAGGTTTTGACAAGAGGAATTTTCAACAGCAAATCCACCTTTTGAGACGGATTCAATTTTCTTTCATAAATTTTATAAAATAAATAGGCTGCGAAGATCCCGAGTACACACCACAATAGTAAAATGGGTATTTGAACAACGAGAAAGAAAAATACGGAGATGATTGGACTTAAAGAAATGTTCATTTGGGAAAAGAGAAGATGAAACTGTGGCAACAACACCAATTGAACAAAAACAAGCATGATCGTTACAAGGAAGAGAAGCATGATTGGATACCTGAGAATGGAGAAAATCTTATCTCTATAGAACCTTTTCCTCTCAAGCAGTGCTCCCCCTGACCGAAATGCCTGTCCTAGGTTTCCATGCTTTTGTGAAAAGAATAGCAACGACAATATATCCTGATTAAAATGCAGACTTTCTAAAACTTGATGTACACTGTACCCTTTTTTCAGCTCCTCAATGGCCTCAAGCAAGCTTCTTTTCTTTTCCGCTTCGAAGTGAATACTCATCAACTCCAATGCTTCTAATAAAGAATAGCCATTAGTGTAGAGGTCTCCCATCCTTTTTAGGAAATCCTCCTGAACTTTAAGCGGCCAACCCCTATTGCCCTTTGCCATCGTTCACCCATTTTTCATATTCCCTTTGATGAATAAAGCCCAGTGCTATTCCCTTTTTAATTACTTCCTTCAGTGTAGGATAGTGTAATTCCACCTTTGCCCCTTTACACTCTTCCATCACCTTGGACAGTTCCCGCCCATATAAAAGTTCATATACACTGACCAACCGATGTTGCCTGTACTTTCTGCAGAAAGATGTACATTCCCCATGGCAATAAGGACATTTCAACTCCACGAGCCTTTGCGCTGAAATTGCTATTAATGTCTGTTCCAACTCTTGTTGCGAGACCCCAAACTCCAACAGCCGATGTACCGCCCCTTTTGCATCCCGCGTATGCAAGGTACTTAAGACTAAATGACCCGTCAGCGATGCCCTTATAGCAATCTTCGCTGTTTCTTCATCCCTGATTTCCCCGACCATGATAATATCCGGATCGTGTCTTAGAATGGCCTTCAAACCTGTTGCATAGGTTATCCCTGCCTTTTCATTCACCTGCACCTGAAGCACATTTCTACTTCTCCGCTCCACCGGATCCTCAAGCGTTATAATATTTCGTTGCAGCATCCCTTTTGACTCTTCCAAAATCGAATACAGAGTGGTGGTTTTGCCAGAGCCGGTCGGGCCAGTGAACAGAATAAGGCCATGTGAGTGCTTCATTAAGGAAAATAGTTTTCTAGTGGAGTTCGGAAACAGGGATAAACGTTTTAAAGGGAATTGGCTGTCATCATGCGGTAGGATTCGGATGACAAGACTTTCTTGGTTAACAGTGGGCAAGGTCGAGAGTCGTAGATTGATGGGTTTGGAGTCAATGTAAAGGTTTAATGCGCCATTTTGGGGCTTTCTTGTTTCACCTATGTCCATTTCGGCTTGGAATTTAAGGTGTGATAAAATCCGTTCATAGATTTCTGGTGGGAGATCTTCTTGATCGTAGAGGTAGTGGTCCAGACGGAAAAGTACTTTGGCGGACGTTTCATGTGGTTTGATGTGAATATCTGATACACGCAAACGGATAGCTTGGCGAATGATCTCTTCACACTTTTTTTCAATATTCATTTGTCACCTCATTTTGTGTTGATTTGTTTGTTGGATGGGAGTGAGTGAGCTTTCTTGCCTTGAGGAAAAGAGAGAAAAAAGATGGGGTACAGGTCTGCCTTTATAAATTTCTACACGGATTGACATATTCCTGCAAGTTTTTTTATTTTTTTCAAAAAAAATGAAGACCCCTGCTTTTCAACAAAAAGCTTCGGTCTCCACTAAATATTCCTCTACTACCTTGCCAATCTCCTGTATCGCTCTTTTCCCAATGGAGTTATCAACCAAGTCGTCGATAAGAACGGCTACGAAAAGTTTCTCGCCCTTATAGGTAACAATCCCGCAATCATGCTCCACACCGGGCAGCTCCCCGGTCTTATTGGCAATTCCCACTAATTCTAGGTCCATGTAAAACGGAAGCTTATCTAGAAGCTGCTGACCACCAAGAATTCGCAGCATTTTTTGTCTGCTCTCATCGGAAAACACAGCCCTCTCGGCGTCTTCTATATGCAAATACTTTAAACACTCTATCATTTCAAGGGCACTTGTCCTGTTTTCTATACCGGCAGCCGTGGCTTTAAAATCCATCATTTTTCGCTCAAGTTTTGTATTCGTTAAACCCTGCTCTCTACAGAAATCATTTACACCATTCCACCCAATAATGTCAATAACCTTATTGGTCGCGGTATTATCGGATACTATAATCATTAACGTCAACAATTCTCCTAACGTAAAACTTGTGTCACCATCCATAAATTGAATGACACCTGCTCCACTGACAATATTTCTAGTGTCAATGGAATATCTATCAGAAAGACTCAAAATGCCTGCTTCTACCTGTTTAAAAGCCGCCATCATAATTGGGATTTTAATTAGGCTGGCTGCTTTTTTTGTAACATAAGCATCTTTATCCAGACGCTGGCCACCGCCGTCTTCTATCACATAACTAACGTGTCCCGCAGTCGAATCTACCACTGCTTGGACACGTTCCTTCAATAGTTGTAGGTTAGTTTCAATTCCCATCATGCGCACTTGCCACCATTTCCCTTACCTTATCTGGGCCGACAATTTTTTCATTATATAAATGACAGGCTACATAATGACGTTCTTCTACTTCCTGCCACTCTGGAATCGATTGGCTGCATGCTTCCATTGCATGCGGACAACGGGTGCGGAAGACACAGCCACTTGGCGGATAAATCGGACTTGGGATCTCCCCTTGAACTATTTGCCTTTCCCGTTTGTCTTCTATATCTGGATCTGGTATCGGTATGGCAGATAATAAGGCTTGTGTGTATGGATGCAACGGCTTTTTATAAAGGGCCTTACTCTCCGTCAGTTCCATCATTTTCCCAAGATACATAACCCCTATACGGTCACTGATATGTTTGACCATGGAAAGATCATGGGCGATAAACAGGTAGGTTAACCCTTTTTCTTTTTGAAGCCGTTTCATTAAGTTCACAACTTGCGCTTGTACGGATACATCCAAAGCGGATATTGGTTCATCGGCAATGATAAAATCTGGATCCAATGCCAGGGCCCGTGCAATGCCGATTCGCTGTCTTTGTCCCCCGCTGAATTCATGCGGGTAACGGTTCGCATGCTCCCTATTCAATCCCACATCTTCCAATAGCTGATAGACACGCTCTGTCCGTTCTTTGCTACTTTTGTAGATGCCATGCACTTCCATTGGTTCAGAGATAATTTCTTTTACAGTCGAACGCGGATTAAGCGATGCATAAGGGTCTTGAAAGATCATTTGCATGTTGCGGTGGAAAGCAAACTTCTCTTTTTCCGTTAGTTTATGAACATCTTTTCCGTTAAAGTTCACTTCGCCTGCCGTTTTGCCATAAAGTCCGATGATGGTCCTTCCTGTTGTGGATTTACCGCATCCTGACTCTCCCACCAGACCAAAGGTTTCCCCTTGGTATATATCAAATGAAACATTGTCTACCGCTTTTAAGGTTTGTTTTTTGCCTAGAAAAAAATACTTTTGCAAGTTTTTGACTTGAAGTAGTTTCTTTTGCATAATTATTCCCCGTCCTTTTGCCAGTACCTTCTTGCTGCACATAGTTCTTTTTCATATATGGTGTTTTCCATTGATAGAATTTCTATATCTCTTCCCGTTTTGGGTGAGTGTAGGAGTTTATCTTCTCCATAATAAATTCCTACGTGATGAATCTTGCCCTTGCCTTCTTCATAAGCAAAGAACAACAAGTCCCCGGGTTCTAAAGCGTTTAACGGCACTTCCGCACCCTCTTTAGCCTGGTCGTGGGCATCTCGGGGGATGATATAGCCATTGGCTTTGCACATGGTATAGCTGAAACCAGAGCAATCCATCCCGTATCCACTCATACCACCCCATAAATATGGAAGGCCGAGGAATTTCTCGCCGCTCCTGACAATATCCCTCCCAGATCCTTTTGGAAGGAAAGCAAAACCATCATATACCGAAATGTCATCTGTCTTCAGCAATCCATAAGTTCCATCAGGAAGTTGGACTTTCACCTTTTCTTTCCCATTCTCCACTACAGGCAAAATGGTTTGAAAGCTCAACTCCAATAACTCTTTTTCCTCGGTCGAAAATAAAGAAGCAAGGTTGCTCGTCACAACAGCAACCGGACCATCTGCAAGCTTCCAATCCATTACTTCTGTGACCTGACATTTCGGCACCCATCCAGGATATCCCCTCTCATCCTTTGAAGAACCTTGAGTCAATGCAATAATATGATAATAATCTTCCTTTTCCTCTAGAACGAGTACTTCCTGTCCGTAAAGCAGTTGAGATTGGATAAGGTTGGCATCACAAAGTTCTAACCTTGTTTCAAAATTCAGCGAATCCAGCCAACCTGAAATGTCTGTGGGGTTTGAGGTGGCTTTCTTGTCTAGCTCTCTTGCTGAATCATAAGAGGTCCAGATGGTGGCTACCGGTACATTTATGACATATTTACTCAACACTGACGCCTCCTTTTACGTTTATATCTCCAATTCCTAAACCGGGTGCATCCGGGAAACTGATCGATCTGCCGTTATAAATGATGCCGCCTGTTACAATGTCTTCTGTGAGCATAAGTGGTGCATCAAAATCAAATCGTGTGATATTGCTCTTACTTGCGGCAAAATGGGCGGCGGCCGTGATACCAAGTCTGGTTTCAATCATACTTCCTACCATGCACTCCACTCCAAATGACTCTGCGATACTATTAATCTTTTCTGCCTGGAAAATGCCGCCTGATTTCATCAGTTTGATATTGATCAGGTCGGCACTGCGCGTTTTAAGTACCTGAAGTGCCTGTTCGGGAGTAAAGACGCTCTCATCCGCCATGATTGGTGTTTCCACTGCATCAGTGACCTGTTTCAACCCCTCCACATCATGGGCCATGACAGGTTGTTCCACAAGCTCGATATTCAACCCCAGATCTTCCATTTTGCGAATGCCGCGTATGGCTTCTTTAGCGTTCCAGCCTTGATTGGCATCAAGTCGAATCTCTACCATATCTCCTACACGGGTTCTGATTTCTCTTATTCTAGCAATATCCGTCAGCATATCGTCTTTCCCTACTTTTACTTTCAGGACACGGAAACCTCTCTCCACGTAACCAATGGCGTCCTCTCCCATTTCCTTCGGGGAATTGACGCTGACGGTAAAGTCTGTTTCAAGTTCGCTCTTGGCACCGCCCAAATACTGATACAGTGGCAGCCTGCTGTGTTGAGCCAAGCAATCATAAATGGCCATATCGACCGCTGCTTTTGCACTTGTATTTCGAATAAGGGATGTATGTAGTCTTTGAAAAAGCGGTTCATAGTTTAAGAGGTTTTTATTTAAAAGAATCGGTTTGAAAATTTGCTGAATGGCGTATTCTACACTATCAAGACTGTCCCCTGTGATGACATGGGTAGGCGGTGCCTCTCCCCATCCAACCAGACCATTATCGCAGGTGATCTTCACTACCACAGCCTCCGCTACATACACAGTACGCAAGGCTGTCTTAAATGGTTTTGACAGAGGTACTCCGGTTCGGAACGTCTCAACCTGTAGTATTTTCATATTCATATTTCCCTCTCCTTTCATTCCACTCCCGCTTGGATGGTCAATGTCTTGTTGTATGTGTTCAATTCCGCTTTTGTTCCATGCGGGATGGCAATATTCGGAGAGCAATGTCCAAACTGGAACCCGCTCATAGTCGGTTTTCCTGCATCTTTTACGTGTTGAGAAATAACTTCCTCAAGCGTCAAAGATGCCTTTCCTTCATCCGGCACACAGTTATGGAAGTCGCCAATAACAATACCTTCTGCGTCGGCGAACTTTCCTGCCATATTTAACTGATTTAGCATTCTGTCCACTTTGTATGGCTGTTCATCGATATCTTCAAAAAAGAGGATTTTCCCTTTTGTCTGCAATTCGAACGGAGTTCCAAGTGAACTTACAAGCAAAGTTAAGTTCCCGCCAACAAGTTCTCCATTCGCAACCCCCTCGTTCATCACTTCAAGTGTAGACAGTTCTTCAGTATATACTATTTCAGTTGGCTCAAATAACTGTTGAAAATAAGCTTTTGATAGAGGGTGAATGCTTTCAAGCCCGATATCCGAGCTTAGCATTGGACCATGGAAGGAAGTTAATCCGGCCTGCTGGTAGAATGCTTGATGCAAAAATGTGATATCGCTATACCCCCAAAAAATCTTAGGATTATTCTTTACCAAGTCATAATCTATACTGGACGCAATCCTTGCCGTGCCAAATCCTCCGCAAGCACAGAAAATCGCCTTTACTTCATCATCTTGAAACATAGCGTGCAGATCCTCTAGTTTTTCTTTGTCCTTGGATGCAAGGTAGCCGTAGGGAGCATCTACATATTTGCCCAACTTCACTTTCAAACCCAGTTCTTCTTCCAAAAAAGGAAGTGCCCGTTTCAACTTCTCCTGTTTCGGTGGACTTGCAGGTGCAATGACACCAACCGTATCTCCTTTTTTCAAACGAATCGGCTTCATGTCTCGCCACTCCTCTCCTTTAAAAATTCCCGTTAAACTATGTATATGTATGGTGTTTCTTGATTGAATATGTATGATAATTTCAATGAGAAGGGTGTTCCGCGAACACCCTTCTCCTGTTAAAACTTATAGTATGTTATTCTTTGTCCGCCCATTTAAGTTCGATATATCCAACAGGGTGACGAACAATTCCTTTAACTGCTTCGTTTTGAAGATATACATGGTTGTAGAAATACAACGGTATGATTGGCATGTCTTCGAATAATACTTTCTCCGCTTCGTACATTTGCTCATAGCGAGCTGCTTCATCTGTTTCGTTAAGTGCCGATTGAATTAGCTCATCATATTTTGAGTTGCTCCAACCTGTACGGTTCATGGAATGTCCAGATTGGAAGTTTTCTAGGAAGTTGATAGGGTCAGCATAGTCCGCTAAGAATGAGCTGCGTGAAAATTGGAACTCAAGTGCCGTTTGCATATCAAGGAACACGTTCCATTCCATATTGGCAAGCTTCACATCGACTCCAAGATTGTCCTTGAACATTTGTTGCATCGTTTCAGCGATACGTTTGTGCTCATCACTTGTGTTATACGTTAATGTAACTTCAGGTAATGTTTCATACCCTTCTTCTTCCATTCCTTTTTCCAATAATGCTTTTGCTTCTTCCGCGTTAAAAGTAACAAGGTCTCCATTTGTTTCACGGAAGTCTTTGCCGGATGGATCTGTGAATCCTGAAGAGACAAATCCTGTTGCCGCTTCTTCTCCTCGTTTTGTCACATAATCAACAATATCCTGCTGATTGACCGCCATTGCGAATGCCTTTCTGATGTTTGCATTTTGGAATGGCTCTTTGTCTACCCCAAATCGGAAGAAATACGTACCAGCCTGCTCGCCAATATTTACTTTTCCTTCTGCAAATAACGCTTCACTTGCATCAGCAGGCACTCCTGACGTATCCAGGTCACCCGCTTGGTACATTTGATACTCTGTGTTTGTATCATTTACAATCGCCCAGTGAACTTTGTCCAATTTAACCGTATCTGCATCCCAATATTGGTCATTCTTCGCCATAACAAAGTGGCTTTCATGCTCCCACTCAGCAAGGTTAAATGGACCGTTTCCTACAAAAGAATCCGCTTCAGCAAACCACTCTGGATTTTCTGTAGCAACCTTCTCATTGATTGGGAAGAAGGCTGGATTCGTGATGACACTTAGGAAATATGTTTGTGGAGCAACAAGTGTCACTTCCAATGTCTTTTCATCCAATGCTTTTACTTGTACATCATCAACAGAGCCTTCCCCGTTGTTGTAAGCTTCCCCACCCTCGATGAAGTAACCAAGGAATGCAGCAGGAGATGCTGTTTCAGGGTTTAATAGGCGCTTCCACGCGAATTCAAAATCACCCGCAGTCAGGTCATCCCCATTAGACCATTTTGCATTGTCACGGATATAAAATGTGTACGTTTTGCCATCTTCGGATACGTCCCATTTTTCCGCTGTTGCTTCTTGTGGCAGGTGTTCGTCATTTAGACGAGTCAGACCTTCCATCAAGTTGTTTAGTGCATTCCAGGAATAGGAATCAAAGCCGATAGGCGGATCAAGTGATGTTGGTTCGGATCCGTTGTTCAGGCGAAGTACCTTTTCTCCTGATGCGCTGTCGTTGTTGTTCGTGCCTTCGTTTGTGTCGGTGCCTGCGTTGTTGCTTGCTGTACAGGCTGCTAAGATGAATACTAGCATTGCGGTCATTAGTAATGACAATACCTTTTTCATGTGTTACTCCCCCTTTTTCATTTGTAAATCTTTAGACGCCGCTGTTGATCTCCGCACTGTGCTTCGCTTTCCGCGGGACGGTGCTTGAGCCTCCTCACAACGCTTCAGGGGTCTCAACCTACCGTTATTCCCCCGCTGGAGTCTTCGCACTGTGCTCCAATCAACAGCTATGAAACTCTATTTCACTATAAGTCTTATCTTATAGTTGAAATCACTGTTTTTATGGGCTTCGGAGCTCTTGGGTCCTGAAGCCAGCAGTCTACATGGTGTTCCTCGGACAGACATGTCTTCATTGGATATAATCGCTCGCATACTTCCATGGCATACTCGCATCTTGCTGCAAATGCACAGCCTGTCGGTGGTGAAAACAGGTCAGGTGGAGAGCCTATTATTGGCACCAGTTCTTCATCTTCTAAATCAAGGCGAGGAACCGAGTTTAATAGACCTTTCGTATATGGGTGCTCCCCTCTATAGAAGATTTCTCTTCTATTCCCGGACTCTACTATCTTACCTGCATACATAACAGCCACACGGTCTGCCACTTGCGCTACTACTCCTAAGTCATGCGTGATAATGATGATGGAAACCCCAGTTTTCTTTTGAATATCCTTAAAAAGGTTTAAAATCTGGGCTTGGATGGTCACATCTAGTGCCGTTGTCGGTTCGTCTGCAATCAATACTTCAGGCTGGCAGACAAGGGCCATGGCAATAACAATACGCTGTCTCATGCCTCCACTGAACTGGTGCGGGTATTGTTTCAATCGTTCAGTCGGGCTAGGTATCCCGACAAGATTCAGCATGTCCACCGCCTGTTTCCTCGCTTCTGCTTTAGAGACTTTCTTATGCTGGATGATCCCTTCCATGATCTGATCTCCAACAGTTAGAGTTGGATTCAATGCTGTCATGGGGTCTTGGAAAATCATTGAGATATCTGCGCCTCGAATCTTTCTCATTTCCGGTTCAGACGCTTTGGTCAAGTCCTTGCCTTTAAAAAGGACTGTGCCTTGCGTTATCCTCCCCGGCGGTTGTGGAATTAATCGCATGATACTTTGGGATGTCACACTTTTTCCACAGCCGGATTCCCCTACAATTGCGAGGGTTTCTCCTTTATGCAAATCAAAACTGACTCCCCGGACTGCTTTCACTTCGCCTCCGTATGTTGTAAAGGAAACATGTAAGTCTTTTACTTCCAGTACTTTTTCCATGATGTCACTTACCTCCTCAGCTTTGGATCTAGTGCGTCTTGTAAACCGTCTCCAAACACGTTAAATGCAAACATGGTCATGGAGATGAAGAATGCCGGGAAGAACAAGCGCCACCAATGTCCTGAAATAATCGTTGATAAGCCATCATTGGCCATCACACCCCAACTCGCATACGGGGCACTAACACCAAGACCAAGAAAGCTTAAAAATGCTTCTGCGAAAATTGCAGCAGGTACCGTCAATGTCATTTGAACAATGATAGGACCCATCGTATTAGGGAGAAGATTTTTTCTGATGATCCGGGAAGTCTTCGTTCCAAAAGTTTTAGACGCAAGCACAAACTCATAATTTTTTATTTGCAGTACTTGTCCCCGGACAATCCTAGCCATTCCAACCCATCCTGTAACGGTTAGTGCGATAATGATGGTCAATAATCCCGGTCCCATTACAACCATTAATAGAATCACAACCAAGAGATACGGAAGGCCGTATAAAACCTCCACCACACGCATCATTGCATTATCGGTTCTGCCACCCTTGTACCCGGCGATTCCGCCGTAAATAACACCAATGATAAAATCAATCAATGCCGCCATTAATCCGACAAATAAAGAAATCCTTGCACCATACCATGTACGAGTGAAAACATCTCTCCCCAGTTCATCTGTACCAAAAAAATGGGTGGAAGACGGGGGCTGATTTTGGTTGGGTAAATTTGTCTGCATGACACTATAAGGGGAAAAAATCGGACCGAAGATGGCCATGATGGTCAAGAATAAAAGAAAGACCAAACCGGCCATCGCCAGTTTATTCTTAACCAATCGGCGCCAAGCATCCTGCCAATAAGACAGACTCGGACGGACTACAGCTTCTGCCTCTCCCTTGTTTTTATCTAATGGTTTGAACCATTCATCAGGAACAGTGTTTTGATGATTTTCTTGAAGTTTACGCTGCGCCATATTAGTTCCCCTCCTTTTTATGAAGCTTAATACGAGGGTCTAATATCCCGTAAGCTATATCTACAAGGAAAAGCATCAAAATTAAGAAAGCACTATAAAATACTGTTGTGCCCATAATGACTGGATAATCACGGGTATTAATACTTTCCACGAAATATTTGCCCATGCCTGGAATAGCAAATATTTTCTCGATAACAAATGTACCGGTCAATATCCCGGCAGCAAGGGTACCCAGGATGGTGACTACCGGTAATAATGCGTTACGAAGCGCATGTTTGAATACTATTTTCACCGGCGATAGGCCCTTGGCTTTTGCAGTCCGAATATAATCTTGTGTTAACACTTCCATCATGCTAGCTCTTGTCAATCTCGCAATGATTGCCATCGGACCTGTTGAAAGAGCTAATGTCGGCAAGATCATATGCTTCCAACTTGACCAAGTGGCAGGCGGAAGCCAACCCCAGTTGACAGCCACATGCTGTATCAACACGGTTGCAAGGACAAAGTTAGGTATGGAAATTCCGAACACAGCAAAAGTCATTGCCATATAATCAATAACGCCATTGCGTTTAAGTGCAGCAATCACTCCAAGGAAAATCCCTGAAATGACAGCAATCGTTAAGGTGATCATCCCAAGCTCGAACGAAATCGGGAAACCTCTTCCTAACATATCATTCACCGTCTGGGACGGTTGTTTAATAGATGGACCGAAATCTAGAGTCACTAACGTTTTTAAATACATCACATACTGAACCGGTACCGGCTTGTCCAAATGATAGTGTGCTTCCAAGTTACGTTGGACTACATCGCTTGTAGAGCGCTCTTCATTTAGCGGAGAACCCGGTATGGCATGCATCAAGAAGAAGGTCAATGTGATGATGACCCATAAAGTTATGAGCATTGCTAGTAATCGTTTTGCTATAAATGTTCCCATTCTCCCACTCACACTTTCTTTCCTATTGAGTTTTTATGTACTTACGGAGCAAACCTATTAACAAAATGTCGTTCTCATGGCCAATTCTGTCATTACAAGCATGGCTTGATAGGCTTCCTTAATATCTTTTGCCTGAAACTTGACGATGGTCGTCCCCGGCTCTAACTCTGTTCCTGGCATCAAACTAGCCCACTCCGCTTGGCCGTAATTCCCAAATTCAATGCGAAGTGTTGGATGATCAGGCGGTATTAAAGGTTTAATACTATGTATATCATCAATTGCCTGTGATGTTCTTTCTTTAATGAGTCCCTGTGCTTTCACTGGAGTCAGGGATTTTGCGGCAGAACGGGATGCGGCTTCTTTTACTACCGCACAATGAATGCCAGGATTTAGACTTTGCGCTTCCAGTGCTGTTTGATCATCTCCGGTTACCATAATGACCGGTACGCCATAATATCCTGCTACATATGCATTGAACCCTAGCTCTCCCACTTGAACATCATTTATGTACATATTTCTGACTCCAAAAATCATCGAGTGTGTCATGACACCCTTCATGGATGCTCTTGCATGGTATCCTACAAAAACAACCGCATCAAAGCTATCATCTAATCCTTGCACCATGGAATAAGGCTTTACATCACCTGTTATCAGCTTTGTTTCGGGATGAAGCTCTTCAATCAATATGTTATTCATTTTAGAATGACTGTCATTGATGACGACCTCCTCAAACCCCTTATCAAAAGCCGTCTTCACTACAGCATTCGCTTCCTGTGTCATTATCTTTCGACCACGCTCATAGTTATGCAACCTGGAGTCTACGTGGGTATGATCTACAAGCCCACTAATCCCCTCCATATCAACTGAAATATATAACTTCACCCATTACCCTCCTTTTGTTTTAATATTCTTAATATTATAACAGTATTATTTTTGCGCTACAATGGAACTTGAAGAATATGGGTCTAATTATTCAGAAAATTCCACACAAAAAAATCATGTTGCCCATTAAGTAAAGGGCAACATGATTTTAGGCGTTATTATTTTAGAAGCTTTAATGATTCTCTTATAAATGCTGGAATGTCATCTGGGGTTCGGCTTGAAACCAATTGGTCATGACAGACAACTACTTCTTTGTCGTGATAGTGAGCACCTGCATTTTGAAGATCTACTTTTATGGAAGTAAATCCGGTAATATCTCTTCCTTTCAGTGCTTCTGCTGTGATAAGTAATTGTGGTCCATGGCAGATAGCAAAAACAGGTTTTTGGTCGTCCATGAACGTTTTAGTAAATGAAACAAATCGATCGTCTGCTCTTAGGATATCTGGGGAGAATCCTCCAGGTATTAATAATGCATCGAAGTCTCCTGGACTTACATCATCAATTCCGGCATCTGTTGTAATTTCTACTCCATCTGTTTTCCCTTTTATTGTTTCACCTTTTGATTTTTCGATGACGGTTAATTGATGCCCTGCTTCTTTAAAGGCTTTTGCTGGTTCTGTGTACTCGGAGTCTTCAAATTCATTTGTTAGTAGTACTGCAATTTTTTTACTCATCATGCAACATCTCCTTTTTTAGTAAGGGGTTTGTCTGAATACCGCTGTTGATTTCCGCAAATAGCTTCGCTTTCCTAGGGGCTGACGAGAGCCTCCTCGGCTGCACCTTGGCCACTGAAAAAGTCTTTGATGTTAGATTTTTTTAAGACACCGCTGTTAATTTCCGCAAACGGCTTCGCTTTCCACGGGGCGACCTTGAGCCTCCTCGGGCTACGCCCTGCGGGGTCTCAACATTGTCGCTACTCCCCCGTAGGAGTCTTCGCCTATTGCTCCAATCAACAGCTATAAATTATCCAAAAGATTGGTTACTAGGTTTTTCAGTGACCTCCAACGCTTCACGGATCTCAAGCTACCGCTATCTCCCTCAGGAGTTTTCGCCTATTGCTCCAATCAACAGCTATAAGTCCCTTTTATATATGTTCTTCTACCCCTTAGAAGGCATGTTAAACGTGGTTTTACGCATTGGGAATGAATTGTTGGAAGATAGTATCTTTTTGGATCGGATAGATTTCTCTTTTGGCCACATCGTTGATTATCGTCTGGTTTCTCATAACAGCAAGGCTCAAATTGGTGGCTGCCGTTCCATGTGAATGTTCAAGGTTAGTGGAGATATACATCTGATGACTTCTGGGTTCCTTCCACACTAACCGGTACATTTCATCCACTTTAAATTCTTTTTCGCTTTCCCATACCAGTTCTTCATTGTTATCCCAAATCCATTGTGGTATATGCGGTTTATACCCTGTTGCCAATACCACATAATCTGCTTTGACCTTGAAGTCCTCTTCTTTCTCCCACTGCTTGCATGACACTTCTAATACGCCATTACTCTCATTTATTTCCTTTACTTCTGTTAACGGCTGAATGGTGATTTTTTCATCTCGCCCTTCGACAGATCTGTTATAAAGCAAGTCATAGATTTTCACCAATGTTTCTTTGTCTACCCCATTGCGGGCAGTATCCAGCCGATTTAATGCTTCTTTTCTCTTTTCATATGAAAGTCCATGAAAGTACTGAACATAATCAGGTGAAAAGACTTCTTGTCCAAGCTTTGCACTCTCAAGCTGAGAAAATATAGAGGAACGGGTATACCACTTTAACGAATACTTATTATGCTTTTGTTCTTCCAATAGTTCATAGAAAACTTCCGCTGCACTTTGTCCAGATCCAACAACCACTATAGAATCGGAAGCTTTCATTTCTTTTTCTTTATGTAGATATTCACTTGTATGCACAACCTGTTCATTTTTCTCTATGCCATCCGGAATAAATGGGATACTTCCTGTACCAACTACAACATGTTTGGCATGGTATGTAGAGACATCTCCTGTATCCGTCCTCCTTACCATCACACAATACCCATCGCTTGTATATTCTACTGAAATCACCTCGGATTGAAAGTGACAGTTCTGCAGATTCTCCGATACCCATTTAGCATATAAATTGTATTCTCTCCTAGGAATGTCAAAGCGGCGAAAAAAGAAAAATTGAAATAATCGATTCTGTTTATGTATGTAATTTAAAAAGCTGTATTTATTTGTAGGATCAGCAAATGAAACCAAATCTGCAAGAAAAGGGACCTGCAAATCAGATTGTTCAATAAGCATGCCTGGATGCCAGTTGAACGCTTCTTCTTTATCGAAAAAGATAGATGAAATACTTGATACATTATCCACTAATGCTGCTAACCCCAAATTAAATGGCCCTACTCCTATTCCAATAAGGTCAAAGGTTCTATTCTCGGACATTTTCATTCCCCCACTATTATCTATACTGTCTTATTTATACCCTGTTTCCACACATTTTCTCCCTGCATTTAATATGTTATATAAAAAAAGGGACAGAGACTGAGTCTCTGTCCAAAAATCCCGTGTACGAAAGGAGAAGGAAGCTGCACACGATATATTCTATGCATGAATCTATGAACTGCTTGGTCATCTATCTCTTATCAAACGCACATTTTTTATTGTGTTGGAAGATCAATAGTGACAGTTGTACCGTTTCCTTCCTTGCTTTCAATACGAATATTCCCTTGATGCTCTTCAATAATTTTTTTGGTTATTGTCAAACCAAGTCCCATCCCTTTTTCCTTGGATGTAAAGAAGGGATTGCCGATACTATCCATGTTAGAGGATGAAATTCCTATCCCGTCATCTTTGACTTGAATACTCTTTCTACCATCAGTTTCCCGCAAACCGGTGATCATTACCGTTCCTCCGTCAGGCATCGCCTCCATGGAGTTCTTGATGAGGTTGATAAAAACTTGCTTAAGGTTATTCTTATCGCCTCTAACCATTGTATCAGGGCCAATATTTTCAATGGAAAAAGAAATATTATTAATAGCAGCTTCATTTTCCACTAATTTTATTACATATTGTAGAACTTCCAGGATCGAAATAAGCGTAAGTTCCTTTGTTTGAGGTTTCGATAGGACAAGCAGCTCCGATACAATATCATTTATTCTATCAATTTCAGATAGCACCATTTCCACATGATTTTTGTTTGCTTTTCCTGATAATTGGATTAGTTGAATAAATCCTTTAATAGATGTTAACGGGTTTTTTATTTCATGGGCAATACCTGCAGATAGTTCGCCCACTACCGATAGTTTTTCTTTTGTAACCAACAGTTGTTCTGTTTTTTTCAGAGAAGATATGTCCCTGCCTATAGTGACAAGTGCTTTTCTTCGTCCATCCGCATGGAACAAAGGAACCTTAATTACATCAAACGTCTTCATTTCCCCATCAGCAAGGGAGAATGACTCCTCAGCCCGTGAAATCTTTCCGTCCTTCCAAGTCTGCTCGTCTGTTTTCATACAGTATTCAAAAGCCTCCATGAAATGGGGAGAAAAGACTCCTAATTCTATATCTGTCTTCCCTTTATAATCCACATCTTGTAAGTCATAAAGAGACAGCCCATATTCATTAGTTTGCAGCCATCTACCTTTTCCATCTTTAAAGCATACAAAATCAGGCATGTTGTTAATTAAAGTTGAAAGTTCTTGTTCCTTTTGTTCAAGCTCCTTCAATGCAGCATGTTTTTTCAGCATTAAATATAATAATAGCGTAGTAATCAGTATAAAAAGCCAACCTTTTATCAGGTTGATATATTCTGCTATATCGTTATTGTTAGTTTGCTTTAAAACGTATATCCAATAATCTGTCAGCCCAATCCATACGATTCCAAAAAACAGATAGATTAAAGGTAAATACTTCAGCCATTTCCTCTTCATAAAATACCTCTTATATCCTTTAAAATAATTGAATTCCATTAAAATTCATATGTATACGTGTGAAGTACTTTCATTATATCTTTTAACAGTAAATATAGATATAAAGTCCCGCTTGGGAAAGTCAGGTGAAAATTCTTTGAATTACACCTGAAAATCATTATACACTTTCCTAGCCAGTAATTTCTAGTTACTTTCGCAGTATAGTTTCCTATTTTACATATAAAAGGAAAGGTTTAACCTGGTTCCATCAGGGTATATATTGGTAAAACAGAGCTTTACAGGGAGGAATTAACATGGAAGATAGAGATGTAAGAGTGGATAAAAGGGAAACAAAAGAAGATCGTGGTCTAGTTGCTTCGACATTTATTAAATACACTGCCTACCTTATTATCTTTTTCGGAATCATTTGGTTCATTATCAGTTATCTTCTACCAATGTTCCAATAAGGCAACAGAGCCCGGGTCTATATAGACTCGGGCTCTGTTTATTTTATATCCTTTAAAGGATTGTTCCAGAAAACTGTGGCATTTGTAAAGTAATGGATTGGATTTTTTCTCCATTAATATCTACGGCCCATAATTTATAATTTGGTTTCCCTCTCAACCAACTCTGATCCTGGATAAATAACACTCTCTCCTTGTCGCGGAAAAATACCGGTTCTGTAATCAACGTACGAAAGCTTGTAAGAGGTTGTACTTCCTTCCCACTCGTGCTCATTGTGTACATTTCATAGATGAATTGCGATTTTTCACGAGGATTTTCGCTTGCTGCAGAAAACGCAATAAGGTCACCAGTTGGAGAGAGTTTTCCACTATAAATTATATTTGTATTAAAATCAGGGTTTACGTACTCCTTCTCCATAGTCTGAGTGTCCATCACTATAAAAGAAGAATGAAGACCTTTTTCTTCCTCTTTGCTCCATTCCACATAGCCAAGTTTCCCCCCGTCCTCTGTTAGTGAGAGGCTACGCTTTTTTAAACTTTCATCATGAGTCAGCCTTTCCTTTTTGTCTCCTGTTATAGAAATAGAGTACAAATCAATATTAGTTGGCCCTTCCTCCATTTCATTTCCTTCCTGGTAATGCTTTGCAGCTAAATAAAAGATGGTTTGATCGTCCTGTGAAAAAATAGCATCCGTTATGAGTTCATTTTCTTTCGAAAGGCGGGTGAGTTCACTTCCATCGCTGTTCATTATGTAAAGTGATCTAGTTAATGTGTTCTCTCCTTTTTCTTGCGATAAAAACAAGATCTTATCGCCATTGGATGAATAGCGAGGATGCACATGGCTTTCTTCCTGCCTTGGGTAAGTTAGTTGATTAACATTGCTGCCATCCACATTTGCTTTATAGAGCGCTCCATCCCCACTTTGGTAAAATGGGAAAACAATAGACTTGTCATCAGGAGACAAGGTAACGGTTTCTCCGAATCCATTATCAATAGGAAGCCACGAGCGGGTAAATCGTTCTGAGAAGAAATATAAAAGGACGGATATGATGATGACAAATCCTATTAGGGAGATGGTGAATAGTTTTAATGTTTGTTTTTTCATCGGTATCGGCCTCTTTCTTATAGATGGAATCAGTATGATCGTAGTTTACCCTCAAATGGAAAATCCTACTTATTAAACTTTGAAATATTTTAAAGAAAAACCGAGCGGACCGCCCGCAGGCAAGCGAAGCGCCTGGAACGGAAATCAACTGGATTATATGCTTTCTTTATATAGCAAAAAGGCAACCTAATAATAGATTGCTCTTTTTGTATTATTTTGCTGTGTTAATGATTTCTTTTAAGATAATTTCCAGTGTGTTTGGTGCACTGTCTTCGGACATGTTGTTTTGCAGTTGGACCTTATCATTCTTGAGTGCCTCTAGTTGTGTTAACAGAGTTTCAGTGGTGAGATCTTCTTCGAATAACACTTTCGCAAAACCTTTTTTCTCGAATGATTGGGCATTCAAGATTTGGTCTCCCCTGCTTGCGTTCCTAGAAAGCGGGATTAATAGCATTGGTTTACGCAATGCCAGAAATTCAAAAATAGAATTCGCACCAGCTCTTGAGATGATAAACTCAGACGCTGCAAGAACATCTGGTAACTCTTGATTAATATATTCAAATTGCTTATACCCTTTTACGCCTTCAAGGGAACGGTCCATGTTTCCTTTTCCGCATAAGTGGACAATTTGATATTGCTCTGTTAATGGAGTTAAGACTTGGCGTAACGTTTCGTTGATTTTTTTCGCTCCAAGACTTCCTCCCATTATGGTTAGGATTGGTTTTTTCTCATGAAATCCAAGCCATGCTCTACCTTCTTGCGCTTTTCCCTTGAATAACTCTTCTCTAATCGGTGAACCGGTAAATAATACTTTGTCAGATGGAAAGTGATTCAACGTCTCGTCAAATGTAACAAATACTCTTGTCGCAAATTTCGTTGCAATTTTATTGGCGAGCCCCGGTGTAATGTCTGATTCATGAATGATAACCGGTATTTTTAGCATTTTAGCTGCCATCACTACAGGAACTGTTACAAATCCACCCTTGGAGAATACGACTTTAGGCTTTACTTTTCGTAAAATCATTAAAGCTTCCATTGCCCCCTTAATGATTCTGAGCGGATCGGAAAAGTTCTTCCAATCAAAATAGCGTCTTAGCTTACCACTTGAAATACCATGAAATGGAATATCTTCTTTCCCTATAATATCTTCTTCAATTCCTTTTCTTGAACCGATATATGTAATATCCCAACCTGCTGCTTTTAGTTTATTCATGATTGCAATATTGGGAGTGACGTGGCCTGCAGAGCCACCGCCTGTGAAGACGATTTTCTTATTAGTCATTTGTATCAACATCCTTCATGTCATTCTCTCTCTTCTTATTATTATCGAAATAAGATATAAAGGCAAAAATTTTATATATCCAATGACGTTACCATAAATAATTTCCTACGTAAAACAGGCTATTGTACTATATTGCTCGTTCAATAGCCTGTTTTCTATTTATTTTATGCTCCTTGAAGGCAGTGTTTCCCTAGATAATTGATATGGCAGCTGCTGCAACGTTTTTGTTACATGTTCTAGTTTTTGTTCTATTCTGTGTAACAAATAAAACGTGACTACAATCGGGAAACCAACTTCACTTATCCATGTCCACCACTGATCCATGACCTCTCCCCCTTCCTGTTCAAATAGGCTCTTTTCTCACCGAATGCTGCTATTTACTTGTAAAAAGTCGTCAATTGGACTTTTTACTGTTTACATACTTTAGAAGTTGCAAGTAGGATTTTTAATACAACAGGGAAAAGAGCACGACAGTTCGTGATATGACGGTTGATTTAAGTATACGAAACAGCAACAAAGTTTAAGAAAACTACTTCTAAATAAGAAGGGCCTACTGATTTAGAGTAGACCCTTCAAAATTACCTTAAGCTATTTCATATTCTGTAACATTACGTTCCACAATTCTGGCACTGTCTTTTGTAATGAAATTTCCACCTTTAGATGTAAACACATTGGCAACAATAATCGTATCCATCGCCTCTTCGATTTCCACCTGTGTTAAATCTGATCTAGGATCATCAACGGACACCTTCACTTTTGTACCCTCTTCATTTAAGAAAAATAATTCTAGTGTAAACATACATCCACCCCCTTTCTTTCATAAATTGATTACACTTCTTAACCTAGGTAGTGCAACTCACTACGTCTAACATTTGATACAGGTGTTGCCTGTAGACCTGAAATTGCTCCTGCTGCTTCTAATAGCGCCGTCGCTTCTGCATCCACTTTAATGTTGTTGTAGTTTTTGGAACGGAACAACAAATTCCCTTTTTCATCTTCTCCTAATTCATACATTAGACGAAGTTGGACATTTTCTACTGCGTAATCTGCCATGTTCTCACCCCCTTTCACCTTCTATATAAAAAGTTAAAGGAGAAAAGTAGTGAACATATGAAAAAAAATATTAGTTTTTGGTTTAACACCGCTGTTCCTTTCCGAAAATGGCTTCGCTTTCCGCGGGACGGTGCTTGAGCCTCCTCGCAACACTTCAGGGGTATCAAGCTACCGTTACTCCCCCCGCTGGAGTCTCTACCTTTCGCTCCAATACACAGCTGGAAATTACATAAAAGTAATTTTATTTGTTTTTCAGATTTCTTTTTTAGCCTTAAGTTGAATGAAGTCACCTTGTTGATTGGAGTGGAAGGCGCGCAGACGCCCGCGGGAGGAAGGGACAGGGGAGACAGCCGAGGAGGCTCCCGGACCGCCCGCAGGCAAGCGAAGCGCCTGGAACGGAAATCAACCAGATTATATGCTTTCTTAACCAAAAAAACCATCCCATCTACAAAGGTAGTTGGAATGGCTTTTTTGGATTTATGAGACGGATTGCTTTAGTTCTAGTTTAGGTTTTTGTCTGGAAAGCTTTTGCAACGCAGATTCATTATACCCAACAATCAGCTTTTTCCCGCTAGTGATAATTGGTCTTCTTAGCAGCTTAGGCTCCTCAATAATCAATTCTATCAATTGGGAAAGAGATAATTCGTTTACATCAATCCCGAGGTCTTTGAAAGTTTGGCTTCTTGTTGCTAATATCTCATCAATTCCTTCTGTTGTTAACGAAAGGATCTTCATCATCTCTTCTTTGTTAGGTGTTTCCCGAAAAATATGCTTCTCCTGAAATGGAATGTTATGACCATTCAACCACTTCTTCGTCTTTCTACATGACGTACAACTTGGGTAACTGTAAAAAATGATTTCATTCATCATGCTTACCTCCCCGTTCTTTTTTTCTTCAGTATTTTATGTTAATTTCATTGTATACCAGTTGTATAACTTTTGTACAGTAAAAAGATAACTATTTTATGAACAAATTACGACAACATCTTTTCTTTATCAAAAAAGAAGACTTTCTGTTTAACTTTGCACTATAATGGAAATAGGTATGATAGAAAAATAGTTGCATAATCATTATGGTTCTGGTGAAAAATGTACTTATCTTGTAATCGTCACAAACTAGAAACAAACGCTTATTTACAAGTAAAGTATTGGTACATTATAATAGGAAAGTGACAAGCATAAGGATTAGTGCGTAAGGAGGGGATACATATGGATCGTATGTACCGTGTAATGGGTTTCTGGACTGGGATTTTCGCGGTTATGTTTTATCTTGGCCACATGACTCAAACGTCTTTACTTTTCTTCGGACAAACGGTATTCTTCATTTTATTAAGTTATCTTAAGCTATCTGAACGTATGTACATCTATATTTTCGGAGCATATTTAACAATTTTCTTTGTTGCCTTCTCGTATTGGACAACATTTATGATGGTGCCTGGATCTGGTGGTCATTAAACATACGTAGCTAAACAATAAAAAGCGATGGACTTTATGTCATCGCTTTTTATTGTTCTTAAAATCAATAATTGTGCCCCAACTATCCGACCCCTTTTCATGAATGAGTACTTGGAAAGAGTGGCTCCAGCTGCTGTCCATGATGAGGGTGCGGATCGCTCGGTTCTGTTTGCTTTTTTCAGAAAAAGGGTCTGGATCCTGGTTTTCTTGTAGATATTCCAGTATACCTGCTTCCACTAGGAATTCCCCCTGCCTCATGGTTCCTACATGGCTAAACTTCCAATCATCAAAGCTCGCTTCTAACGCATCCAAATGAATATGTGACGTTAAATCCATCTCAGCAGGATATTTTAAGGGATCCTTTACCAATTGATGCTGGTGATAACCACGGAGACTGCCTTCCAATAAGTCCTGACTGGCCAACTCAGAAAAACGATAGCCGTAATCAACCGTTATAATGGTACCTGCTAGCAGCCATTCTCCAAGGATGTTCGCATAATGCATCATTGCTAAAGGGATTTCCATTCGTTGGCCTTCCGAAAAGATCAGTTTATTTTTAGAAATATAAGCCTGGATTTCTTCATTATCAAGAGGTAGACTTCTTTCAGACAAGTTTCTATCTTCACCTATTGTTACGAATACTTCTTTCAAAGTTCCATTTGTGTATTCAATAACATGGACAGGCAAGGCATCGAATAGCTCATTCGAAAACAGAACACCCTTTCTAAATCTGTCAGGGACATCCTCTAAGGAAATAAAGTAGTTAACAGGTACAGAGTCAGGAATCGTCGTTTTCTGTAAATGAATGTGATAAGAGCTTGTCTCCACCATAACATAGCTTAAGCGCCTATAGAGCAGTGGATCAAGGAGTTTAAATTCCTCCAATAGATGCTTAGCAAACCTTCCATTCCCTCCGCCTATCTCAATAATCACAGGTGGAATATCTGTTTCATTAAAGTACTTGACCAACAGTTTAGCAAAAAGCTTTCCATAGACAGTATGGACATTACTGCTTGTGATAAAATCCCCTTTTGTTCCTACCTTATTCTTTGGCTTCATATAGTAACCTTCAGAAGGATGATAGAGTACAGTCATCATGTATTCCGCAAAATTCAATTTCCTATCAGGAGCTTTCTCTATCTTTTCTTGCAAAAATGCTGGTATCATAGGGTTAAAATCCATTAAGGAAAGGGTTACTATCCATTTCCCTCTCTATAGTAGTGGTCATTCCATGGCCAGATAAAACGGTTGTTTCTTCCGGCAAAATCAACAGCTTGTTGTGTATGCTTTGTATAAGCTGTTCATGGTTGCCTCCTGGAAGATCCGTCCTTCCGATGCTACCAGCAAAAAGTGCATCACCTGCAAATACCACTTTGCTTGGTTCATGATAAAAGCTCACACTGCCTGGTGAATGGCCTGGAGTAAATAATATTTCTAGTTCAAAATTGGAAATGACTAATTTTTCTTCTGATATGATTAGATGATCTGCAGGATTAGCCGTTATTGGCCCAAGCTGGAAGAACTGCGAGCCGTTTAGACTTGGATCCCCAAGCCAACTCTTTTCTTTTTTATGTACATAAACTGGAACATCCCAATGTTTACGAACGGCATCTACCGCTCCAATGTGATCAAAATGTGCATGTGTCAACAAGATAGCCAATGGCTTAAGCGCATTTTCTTCCAAGTAGGAATTGAATGCTTCCCCTTCACTTCCCGGATCGAAAATGAGGCATTCTTTTCTTTCATTTATGAGGAGGTACGCATTTGTTTGCAACGGACCAAGTGGTAGCTGTTTCCATTTCATATCTTTCCACACCTTTCCTTGAAGTATCTATCCATCTATTTTACACTAAGAAGTAGAACTTGAGAAACGAAAGGAAATTGCCTATGAAGTCGATGTTCGGTTTGGAAATACAATGTGCAGATGATAAACCGCAATACTTCCAGAACCTTCTCTTACAGCTTAAACAAATAGCCAGTATATTTGATTCAGATGACAGTTTGCTTATTACCGATTCCGCCATGGAGGCCAAGGTTGTAAAAAATATGTTGATGGACCGATGTATCTTAGAAGAAACATATACCCTTTCCTTAATTGAAAACCCGGTTGCCACCAGACTCTTCACGGATTATGGGTTTATTTCAGAAAAAAATAATCATTACTTGTATCAAGACATGATATCCATTTTTCGAATTGAAAGCGGTAAACAAGTTGATATTGATATGTTTCTTATCCAAATGGAGGAATCAATAATTGCTATTGAGGAACAATATAAAAAATCCTATATTATTGATAAAGAAAATAAAGAATTTATGATGAAAGTAGCTCGAACTTATGACATAGAAGTGTCAATTTTTGACCTCGACAAATAGTGAGAAAACATTTAAAATGTAAATGGAGTGTAGTGTAATGTTCCATTACATACTTATTTTATGGAATTTCTTTTAAATAGAAATGGAAATGATCTCTGAAAGGGGCGTTAACCTTGCCATTAGTTATTATTTTTGGACTTGTAACACTTTTATGCGTATTTGCTCTTGTCCGTTCCCTTAAAGAAAAAAACTTCCTAGGAGTTCTTTTCGCATTCGGAACTGTTGCAGTGTTTGGTTGGTTTACAGTAATGACTGTTATTGAACACGGTTATCCGGTAGCACACTAAGTTGATAGTGCAGGTATGCAAAAGAGTATTCTTCCCTAATTGGGAGGGGTACTCTTTTTTGTTGTTTTAAATACTTCAAGCAAATATTGATCTTTTGAATATACTGATAGCAAAGTTAGATATTCTATTAACCACCGCTGTTGATTTTTACGGCTATATATTGGGTTGTTATAGGAAATACTATATATATGAATGAAGTGTAGGAGGGTGATATGGTTGGCATTGAGGACATTGTGCGGAAGTTGCAGTGGGACAGGGAGGAGAAAAATTTTCATGCTGCCCCTCTATAAGAAATGTACGAAGTGTAAAGGGCACGGCCGCTTAACAAAGAGTTTCTATATTTAGTAAAATGAATTTAAGAAATGCCAGGCACTCCGTTAACGAGGTGTCTGGCATTTCATTTTTTATATGAAGCGTTTAGATTCCACTGCGCGCAGTTTATCATCCATTTGTACGCTTTTGTCTCTGCGGTCATCTATTCTTATATTGGTTGCTACTCGATGAAGGCCTTTTTGAAACGGAGCCTCATGGATAACCTGCACTACGTGCATTAACGTTGGGAGTTCTCCCTCGATAATAGTACTCATGGGAGTCAATTTATAGTCGATTTTTCCTTCTTTTTTAAACCCCTCCAAGATATCTTGTATATCCGCGACATAGTCACTTACACTAGGCCCATTCGTTCCAATTGGAATAACGGTAACATCGACGATTGCCATTCTTTTTTGCCTCCTTTTTTAGGATAATTCTACTAAATTTACTATCTCCTTAGTTGAAGGAATTATTATTTGCTCTAACTGGTATCCATACAAACAATATACCCCATTTGGAGAGCATTTCAATGGCGCGTTCTCTAAATCTTTTGCCAGCACCTTCTTTTCCCCGCTTTTGCTGTCAAATGATATTAACTGAAAGCCATCTGAATACCCATCTGCACTTCCAGCACGGGTTGACTCAAATGTGTAGAAGATCTTTGTGTTCTCTTCAAAATCATAATATGGAATAAAGTAATTCGAATATAACGTAAGTAATGGCGCTTCATAGGAATGCATTACTTCCAATTCCGGAAAGCTATAAAATGAATAGGAAGCTGTCCCGACATCATCCACAGACCCGGCGGTGATAAGATGGTTATCGTAGGTATGGAACATCACGACGCTTTCCTTAAGCTCCCGCATGTCTTCCGTTCCTAGATCCTCAGCATATAACGGAGCTTCCAATGCAGGCATCTCATGATTCCAATCAATATAACCTATCTCTTCATTTGGCAGCCATTGCACAAACGGATCTGCTACATCTTTTTTTATCATACTTTTATGATGGACATCAAGCAAAAAAGTTTCATAAGACCAGTCCTCTTTAAAAGATGACACAACCAGCTGTTGTGCGGAAAAAGGATTCCAAGAATAGACAAGATCTATAGAGTTATCAAATTTCCATTCGGCAAGTTCTTCTCCTTTGTCAGATAGAACTCTTAGTATCCCTTCAGTTGAAGAGACTGCAGAGCGAACAAGAAACATGTCATACGTCTTATTAGCTTCGACTGACATGATCAATTCTTCAGATTTATAAAACACTTCTGTTTCACCTGATATCAGATGAAAGGAATGGACGACAGAGCCGCTTCCTTCATTAGTTATATATAAAATGGTTTCATCATTAAACCATTCTGAAACAGCACTGAATTGATCAAATGGTAATGAGAGCTTTTTAAGTGGTTCATTATGAAAGTTTGATGGATTGAAAGGTTTTTGTTTATCCTGATTTGAGAGCGCAGGCGCGTTACTAACTTCCTTGGGGTGAGCAGGAGATTGACATCCTATCATAAAACATATAATGATACAGACTACCCAAAAAATCTTTTTCATTGCACCCCTCCTTTTTTCCTATCTTAATAACGATTATGAGGCAGGAAAGGTTTCAATACAAGCTAAAAAATATTATATTCTTACAGGAATAATTTACACCAATAAAAAAAACGGCAAGGAGGGAGCTTTGCCGTTAAATGTATAGGGAAGCAAGAAAAATACCTAGGGTTTTTTGGTAAATCGTGTCGTATTGGGATAAGGGAAGCGGGTTAATTCCCCTGCCAAGTTCCAGCGTGAATCCTGGCTTTTTATATTCCTGAATGAACCAATCTTTGAATCCGGCGTGACTGTCAACATAACGAACGCTTTTATAGGTACTGACCTTTTCAAATTCCTCTGCGATTGTTTCGCTCTCCTTAGGTTCCAATCCTTCATACCCCCAGTAGAACTCTTCCCCTTGGGTATGGACCGCAATCACTTTATTAAAATTTTCTTTATCGGCAAGGCTAGCCATTGCCAATGCCTCAGGCTCCGTCAAGGGCAAATCGCCAGGATAATCTCGAGGTGAAGGAACTTTCTCTTCTTTTCTTATCTTTTCCACTTCCCAATTAGCAGGAAAATGCTTATTTAAATCGATTCCTCTAATGTTTGCTTTCCACCCTATATAATCAAGGCGATCTTGATTGATGTTTTCCACCAGTTCCTTAAAAGGACTTTCAGATGGGGGGCCATGCAGGACAAGATCCACTCCATCAGGGTTCACCATTGGAACAATAGACAGCTCTGCTTGTTCATACAAAGGTATACATGGAATCCCTCTTAATGGTGTATAGTTCGTTAAACATCTAAGGTAGTCGTTGATTAGGTTCATAATAACCGCGCTTGTGATCCACTCATTTGCATGAAAGCTGCCATTCCAATGAATTTTCTTCTTTCCTTTACCTAAACGAATGTGGTGAAGTGGCTTTCCCATCACAGATTGTCCTATTGAAGTGCATTGAATGAACGGGTAAACTTCCTTTAGTCTCTCTATGTCCTTATTTAATGTTTGGTAATCGTAAGGCTTTTTGGGATTAACTATGTTTTGCGTGATCCTTAGTGGAACTTTTAGGACGTCGCCTGTTTTTATTTGGCCAAGGCCTTTTTCTTGGTTCAATAGCATCATACAATCAGCAGAGATATTTATCTTCTGAGCGATTGTAAAAATGGTCTCCAATGCTTGAACTTCATAATCTCTATGTGTAAAGCCCGGTAGAGCTATTTCTTCGCCCGCTTTGAGGAGATCTGATCCCGAGGTCACCTCAGGGTTGGAATCACATATTAAGTTCAATGGCAGCCCAAATAACTGACTATAGTACCATAAGGAATCTCCCCTTCTTGCATAGACCTTCATTCTAAATCACCGCCCACCATAAGCATTTATACTAACCATATGGTGAAGAGGGTGAATTTAGAACGTTGGCTCAAAATGAAAAAAACACCGAAAGCAGCTAACCTGCCTTCGGTGTTTTGTATTTATTCTTCTATTTTGCTTTCATCAACTTGAATGGAGGTCCCATCATAGAAACGAAGCAGATCTCCATACACAATCTGATCAGAGTATTGAAGTTCTTTTTTCGCTTTTTCCATATAAGGCTCACAAGCTGATTGGTCTGTCACTTGTTCTGTTTCCTTATCGTAGCATGCATTTTTCGTATAAACTACTTTGTCAGTAACGAAGCTTCCGTCACGGAATACAACAAAATCATTTCTGTCTTCGGAGAAAAGGTCTGCTCCGAATTGGATATCATTTTTCGTTTCCATTCCGAGTAAGTGCTTGATAGTAGGCTTAAGGTCAATCTGTCCACCAACTGTATCAAATTCTTTCGGGTTTTTATCCGTCACACCTGGGATGTGAACAAACATTGGGACACGTTGCAATTGAGCATTTTCAAAAGGCGTAATCTCTTTGCCTAAATATTGGCTCATCGCTTCGTTATGATTTTCGGAGATACCGTAGTGATCTCCATAAAGGATGATGATGGAATCTTCATAAAGCCCTGATTTCTTTAACTCATCAAACAAGACCTTAATTGACTCATCACTATATCTAACCGTAGGAAAATAACGGTTCAGCGTACGACTGTTTGAATCAAATTCATCAACAAATCTGTCTTCTTCATCCAATACGAATGGGAAGTGATTTGTTAACGTAATAAATTTAGCATAGAAAGGTTGTTCTAAATCCTGCATATAAGGAATGGATTGTTGGAAAAACTCAATATCCTTTAAGCCCCAACCTACAGAATTTTCTTCGTTGACATCATAACTTTCAATATCAAAGAATTGGTCATATCCAAGTGACTTATACATCACATCGCGGTTCCAGAAACTTTTGTTGTTTGCGTGGAATGTTACAGGAGTATAACCTTCTTCTTTTACTGCATTAGGTGTAGCTGTATGGAAATCATTTGTTCCATGAGTAAAGAACACGGCACCGCGTCCTACAGGATACAAGGAATTATCTAATAAGAACTCAGAGTCTGATGTTTTCCCTTGACCTGTTTGGTGATAAAAGTTATTAAAGTAATAACTTTGATCTTTTAATTCATTTAAGAACGGAGTAATCGGTTCACCGTTAATTTCTTTATCGATAACAAAGCTCTGCATGGATTCTAATTTTACTACAATGACGTTCTTACCTTTTGCAGCACCATATAAATCGTCATTAGGTGCTTTATAGCTAGCATTGATGTAGTTCTGAATCTCTGCAAGTTCACTACCGTCAGCCATTGCACGTTGAGCACGTGTTTTGGATTGGATTACTGCATCATAAACATGGTAGTTGTATGTTCCTAAGTTTTTCACTAGGATTTCACGGTCAAATGTACGAGTCAATAATTGAGGTCTTTCTGTTTCTGCCAAACCTAAGTTGAAAAGAAAAATACCCACAATGGACAAGAAGTACATTTTGCGAACTTTTGGTCTCCATGTGCTCATGCTTACAAATGATGGCGTCCATTTTGCAAGTGCAATAAGAATGACTACATCAGTGAACATTAATAAGTCGACTGGTGTCATCAGTTCCGTAATACTACCACCTAGATCACTCATATTCCCCGATTGAAAAAGTAACGGGATGGTGATGAAATCATTGAAAAAACGGTAGTAGACGGCATTTGCATAAAGGACAAACGATACGATAAAACTTGTAATAATCAGGTATCGTTTCATTCCCTTCTCTTTAAAGAAGAGGGCAAAACCGGCAATAAGCAATATAAAGCTTAACGGATTAATAAATAGAATAAATTCTTGTTTAAGGGATTCAATTGTAATGTTAAAACTCGTTTTGTATACGATATAGGTTTTTACCCAGAGCAGAACGACTGCAATCAGGATAAAAGGCACTTTTGATTTAAAGGCTTGCTTCATCTTTTTTTACCTCCTTATAGCAAAGACAGGGAAGCTCTTTATTTTAGTATTGTTAAAAAAATTTTTTAGATGTATCCATGACCAACTTTTCATTACTCTAAAAATTTGGCTACGACATATCTTAAAACTTTTTTTACAAAAAATCAATGGATAATTAATACTGTATTTATATTAAAGAGCTAGAATAATAGTCTTGGCGTTGTTTGCCGTTATATATAATAGACGCAGTACAAGCCAAAAAGTTTCAATAAATATAGATGTTTATTTATTCAAAATAGTCAAACAAAAAGGAGACTTCTGCTAAGAAGCCTCCGTTACGCGCTATTCTTGCTTCTTTCTATCTTTTTACCCAAGAGAAAGAGAGAATAAACTATACACTTTTTTACAATTTTGTTTTTGCCAAATACGCAGCCCCGATTACCCCTGCATCATTTCCTAACGTTGCCTCAGCTATTTTGACACCGACTTTCGTTCTTGGGAACAAGTATTTTACAAAATGATGACGAACTGGATTTAATAATTTGTCACCTGCTTTTGAGACTCCTCCACCAATGACGATTTTCTCAGGGTTCATGGCATTTGCCAGGTTTGCAAGAGCTAGTCCTAAATAAAATGAGACTTTATTAACTACATATTGGGAAATTTCTTCTTGCGCCTCAGCTTGTTCAAAAATTAATTTTGCAGTCAACCCTTCTTGTTTTGTTAACTCTTCTAACTTGCTGCCCGGATTTTCTTCCATTGCTTCTTTAGCCAGACGAACGATTCCCGTAGCAGATGCAATCGTTTCCAGACAGCCTGTTTTTCCACAGTTGCATGGTGCTCCACCTTCTGGAATTACGGTGATGTGGCCTATTTCTCCACCAGCTCCGTTTATACCATGGACAATTTCTCCATTGGTGATGATGCCTCCTCCTACACCTGTTCCGAGGGTAACACAGATAAGATCTTTAGATCCTTCGCCGGCACCTTTCCACATTTCCCCGATTGCAGCAAGATTCGCATCATTGTCGACTACTACAGGCAATCCTGTTTCTACTTCCAGCAGATCTTTTAGAGGGTAATTCTCCCATCCCAAGTTAACTGCTTCATATATTAAACCTGTAGCCATATTGACCGGACCCGGTGCTCCCATTCCAAGTGCTTTAAGTTTAGACTTTGATTCGCCTAGTTCTTCTAGTTTGCTGTCTATAGCTTTTGCAATATCAGTTGTGATATATTTCCCTTTTTCACTTATATTTGTGACGATTTCCCACTTGTGAGCAATTTCACCGTATTGTGTAATGAACGCCATTTTTATTGTTGTGCCTCCAAGGTCGACACCAACCAACCATTTGTTTTCCATTTGTTTCACCTTTTCTTTATCTTAATTTAGATATTTCATGTCGCAGTAAAATCATTGCGGACTGGAAAACGTTTGCATCCAGCACCCCTGACCGATAGAGTTCTCTTATTTCATCTTCCATTAACTCTAGGTCTGCTAATTTGTCGCCTGTGTAGATAAAGGCACCATAGCTTTTTAAAAGTTGTCTTATGTCAAACATTGTTTTCATGACTTCACCTTTTCTTCTTTACTAGTTGAAAGGGTTTACGCTCCATTTTTAGTATAAAGGATTCACTTCCGACGTCAAGCAAGAAAACATAAGAAAAACTGGGATTACGCTCCCGGTCCTTTATTTCAGAGAAAACTTTACTTGGATTGTTAACCACCGCTGTTCCTTTCCGCAAATGGCTTCGCTTTCCGCGGGACGGTGCTTGAGCCTCCTCACAACGCTTCAGGGGTCTCCACCTACCGTTACTCCCCCGCTGGAGTCTCCACCATTTACTCCAATGCACAGCTAGAAATTACGTAAAAATATATTAGTGCTTTTTTCAGATAACTCGATTTTCAAAACCTATGTTGAAAGAAGTCACCTAGTTGATTGTAGTGGAAGGCGCGCAGACGCCCGCGGGAGGAAGGGACAGGTGAGCCCCCGCAGGCGCAGCCGAGGAGGCTCACAGACCGCCCGCAGGCAAGCGAAGCGCCTGGAACGGAAATCAACCGGATTATAGATTGTATGCATTCTTATTCTTCAAAAAAAAAACGGATGGAGTGATGACCATCCGTTTTTGAAGTATTTATCTATCTGGGTCTTCCGGGTGCAGGATTGTCGGTCTTCTATTTTTCAAAGGAATTGGAGATCGTATCAACACATCTCGGAATCCTCTGTAATTGAATGGGATAAACGGCCACAAGTACGGAACATTGTAGGACTTCATCATCATCAGAAACAGAACGAGAATCACGAGCCCCGCCATAAATCCAATGACTCCAAACATGTACGTCAACAGGAGCAGTGCAATCCTAAATAACCTGTTTGCTAAACTAAGTTCATAACTTGGTGTGGAGAATGTCCCAATTGCGGCAATAGCAAGGTAAAGAATTATTTCGGGTACAAAAAGCCCTACTTTTACCGCCACATCCCCTATGAGTATGGCCGCCACAAGTCCAAGGGCGGTTCCTAAAGAGGTTGGCGTATGAATGGCTGCCATTCGGAGCATATCCATTCCTATTTCAATGATGAGGATCTGGGCAATCAATGGAACTTCTCCTGTTTCGGTTGGACCGATATAAGCTAACTGTTCTGGAAGTAACTGTGTATTCGTTGCCAGCAGAAACCATAGTGGCAAAATAAATATGGACGCCCACACTGCCATAAATCGGACAAGCCTTAAGTAGGCTCCAACCACCGGTTTGTTTCTGTACTCCTCAGCATGTTGCAGATGATGCCAAAATGTAGCGGGAGTTATAATGACACTTGGGGAACCATCCACTATGACAAGTACATGTCCTTCATATAAATGAGCTGCAGCTGTATCTGGCCTTTCTGTGTACCTGACTGTAGGATAGGGATTCCAGTGACGTCCTCCAACAAATTCCTCCAGTGTTTTTTCTGCCATTGGCAGGCCATCTGTATCAATATTTTGTAATGATTCTTTAATTTCCTCCACCAGATCAGGATCTGCAAGTTCGTCCAAGTAACAAAGACTTATATCTGTCTTTGATCTTCTTCCAACCTGCAAATATTCCATTCTGAGTGAACTGTCTCTTACTCTTCTGCGGATTAAAGCACAGTTGAAAATCAATGTCTCTACGAATCCATCTCTCGAACCGCGAACTACTCTTTCCATGTCAGGCTCTTCGGGGCCTCTGACAGGATAGGTTCTTGAGTCAATAATAATCGCTTCCTCAAGTCCTTCTACAATCATAACAGTTGGACCTGCAAGGACCTGATCTACAACGGTTTCCAAATCATCTGTTTTATCAATTTCTACGTATGGTATGTACGTCTTTAAAAGTTTATCCAGAGGTTTTTCATCTAAATCTTCCGGCAAAAGGTCGGACAAAAATTTCATTAAAAATAGCATGATATCATCTTTACCGAAACCATCCACCAGGAACATCCCTATTTTTCTACCTGCATAATGGAGATCCAGAAAGATTAAATCAAAACTTTTATCCACTGCCATTCTTTCTTTTAAATATCCAACATCCTCATCGAAGTTTCCCGACATTTTTCTCGTTGGTTTATGCCAAGTCAAAATGAGTTCCTCCTAATTCTTGATGTATTAGGTATGAAATATTTATCATCTTTTCATTTTCTGCTATAATTAGCAAAAAAATACAAGAACGCACAAAAAAAACAAGCAGGAATTGCCATCCCCTAGGAATGGTAATCCTTGCTGTTTTTAAGAAAGTTCATTCTAACCCATCGATTTCAGTGCGTAAGTTATTATAGGCTTCTACGGAAGAATCAAGTTCAATGGCTCTGTCTATAGAACTTGATGCCTTTTCAATTTCATTTAACTCTAGATAGACTAGTGCTAAGTTATAGTGTGCTTCATGGAAACTTGGTTGCAGAGTAGTAAGTCTTTCTAACCTATTTTTCGCATCCTCTATGTTGCCTTCTTGGATATCAATATAGGAAAGATAGAAAAGTACCTCTGGAAATTCTTCTTCCCTGTCTTCGAAATCAATCAAGAGATTATATGCTTCTTCATATTGTTCCTGTTGAACTAACGTTTCAGCTTGTTTTATTTGGGCAGTTGGATTCTCTGCATTATAGCCTTCTTGAAGCAGGAAGAATGTTAAAACAGCCGCTACCCCAAACCCAAGGATTCGATGGATAAATTTTTTATGCCTCGGTAGATGCACAACGGCTGATGCCAAGAAGCCACCAATCAACCCACCAATATGACCAGCATTATCAATACCTGGAATAGTGAATCCGATAGCTAAATTTATTCCTATTAATACTAAAATATTCGCACCCATTGTCCGGAAAAACATTTTCGGATGAATGATTCCAACAAACAGGAGCGCCCCAAAGCAACCGAATATCGCCCCAGATGCACCAGCAGATAACGATGATGTAAATACGAAGCTAGCTAATGACCCAGTAAATCCTGCAAACAAATAAATAGCTAGAAAACGGATGTTACCATAAATTCTCTCTACAGCAGAGCCTAAATAAAATATGGCCATTGTGTTGAGCAATAAATGAAGAAATCCTATATGGAGGACAATAGGTGTAAAGAAACGCCACCACTCCCCTTCCAGGATGGCTGGGTTATATTTCGCGCCGTACTTTACTAATGTCTCAGAATTCTGGCTTCCTCCATTTGTCTCCAGCAAATAAAACATCACTAAATGTAAAAAGATAAAAAAGTAGGTGAAAAGGGGTTTTCCATGTTGAAATAAGGACCTTTCCTTTTTATCTCTTTGGGAAGAAGCATTTAGGACGCTCTGTTTGAGTTGGTATAGACCTAGATCGTCCAGTTCATTCTCTTCTTTTATGGAGACCTCATCCCCAGTTGCTTGTGCAATCTTGTTTAATGTATGTTGTGTATTTCCTTCATGCAACACGATAGAATGAAGCTCTGTTTTTTCATTTTCAAAAGGTTCTTCCACCCTGAATTCCCAGTCATCCACAGGTGGGTATGATGAAACATAAATATTGTATGCATGTAAACGACGTTTTCTCAACTGTTGCTTGAAATTAACGACGTGACTGGATGCATTTTCAATATCACGCTGAAGCCATGTGCTCCAATCCAGATCATGTCGATAGATTCTGATAATTGGTGCTTTTTTATGGGTAAGGTTTTCTAACCAGAGTTCGTTTTGGTCTGGAGAGATATGTAAAATCCGATATTCTTTACTTACAACGAAATGCTGAATAAGTTGCCAAAATAAGCGATCTTGCTTCAAACGCCCACCTCCTCGTTCCTATATTTTATATGGTCCAAGGAGAAAAGTAAAAAAATAACTATATTGATTCTTTGTCAAACTGAAATCTCGCCGTGATGATGGAAAGGGATTTGGATAGGGCATTTAGTTTCTTTCCTATTTCGTTCGTATATTCCATCTGTCCTACTTGATTTTCACTGGCTGATAGCATTTCTTCTGAACTTGCGGAAGTTTCTTGGGAGACTGAGAGCAAACTGTCAGTAGCAGATTCCAAATTAGGTAAAAACTCTTGCCATCCTTTTAGATCTCCATTAATGACATTAAGGTTCTCGCTCACTTCTTCCATTTCTGCCATCAACTCATCAAAAGTCACTTTAGATAGGTTTGCAGTGTGCAAGTTATCTTTAATCTTTTCATGCATGTTTTCAAATTCATTTACAGCATTTGTAGTGACGTCTTCCATACGCCCGATGGAACTTGTAATCTCCTCTGCGGCAGAAGTTGATTGTTCGGCAAGATTCCTTACTTCGTTAGCTACAACAGCAAATCCTTTTCCAGCATCACCTGCCCGAGCAGCTTCAATAGTTGCATTTAGTGCCAATAGCTTTGTTTGTTCGGCAATTCCTTTTATTAGCACTACTAACCCTGTAATCGAAACGGAATAATCTTTCACATTTTTCACTGTATTGGAAAGCTCTTCAAAATCGTTTTCGAATTTAATAATAGTTGTTATAAGCGTATTCATGTGTGCTTTTCCTATCTCCGCAGAGTCATCCATTCTGTTGGAACTAGAAAATACCCGAGACATATTGTTTTGCATTTCTCCAATAATGTCTTTCATTTCTTTGATACTTTGAACACTGGTCTCAGAACTAGAAGCAGTTTGCATAGCCCCTTCTTTTACCATATGAATAGAACTTATTAATTGATGAGTGGAAACCAAGGAATCTTCTGCTGAAAGTCCTAGTTGGGTACCTGTCTCTTCTAATTCTTTTGTTGTTTGCTTTATCTCTTTTACTACTTGAGTCATGTTGTGAATCATTGAATTGTAGCTTTTGTTTAAAGACACAAGTTCAGGAATGGATGTTTTCATATTCTTTGTAGGCAGAAGATTTCCTTCTCTTCCTTCTCTCATCGCTTCTCTAAGGACAGATAAAGGCTTTGTTAAGGTGCGAACGAAAAGAATGGTGATGCAGGTGAAAAGAATAATACTAACTGAGATTACCATTAGTGTGAAGATACCCATTTCATGAACAGGACTTAAATAAGATTTAGTCGGAAGAATTAAAGCATATATTCCATCCAGCTCTTTCATTTCTTGGTAGGTGATTGTATATTCCACCCCGTCAATACGTTCTTTTAAAATCCCTTCTTTGCTGTTGACCATCCATTCCACCATGTTATCAGTCATTGACGGAAGATTATCTTCACTTACCTTGAATGGCTGAATTTCGTTATTCGTTATGTAAAAGAACTCCGGAGAGATGCCATCCTCTTTCAATGTATCCCTTTGTGAGCGAATATTCACCTCTAACTGTTGCATAAAATATGCGTCATCACTTATGTATGTAAACTTTAAAGGCTCCGCAATATATCCCATAAGCTCTACTTCTCTAACAAGACGATTTTCCATACTTTCAATGGTCATTTCTTTAGATTTAGTATAGGAAACGATTCCCACTGCTGTGATGGACGTTAACATCAATGTTATAAAAAGAATAAATAGTCTAGTACCTAGATTTATTTTTCCTAAGTAATGTTGTACTTGCACCTTGATTCTGTTTTTATCAATTACTAGTTGTTTCATCCAGCTGATCCCCCTGTAACTCCTATTCGTCTAACAGAATGAATTATAGAGGAAAAATATTAATCTAATGTTAATTTTATGTAATTTTATCACCAAAAGAAAAACCGCCAGCATCCACTGGCAGTTTATCCACGAAATACAGTTTGTAAAAAACGGTCGCGTACAAAAGGAATATCCATTCCAAACGCTACAACAAATCTCCGAATGCTAGCGATTCCCAAAATGTAATTTAGGATTTTATAACGACTTTGATAAATGGCATATGTACCGACGCCAATCAGAAAAATTCTAAGTAAGAATCCCATCATCATCCCTCCTATCTATATCTTGCTTAAAAATAAAAAAAACATGCCCACAAAAAGGCATGTTTTAGAATACTTTTTCTTTAATCTCTGATAATACTTTAACAGAGTGTTGAAACTGCTCTGTCTCTTTTTCACTTAAATCAAGTTCAAGTATGTCTCTAATTCCGTGTCGGTTGACGATAGCCGGAACTCCAATGTAAATATCCTTACTATCATACTCTCCATCCAAATAGGCAGAAACGGTCAAAATGGAATTTTCATTCTGAAGGATTGCTTTGGTCAGCCTGACAAGCCCCATGGCAATTCCATAATAGGTTGCACCTTTTCTTTCAATAATTTGGTAGGCTGCATCTCTTACACTGACGAAAAGATCGTTTAGATCTTCCTCTCTGTACTTTTCCTGTTTTGCCATCAGCTCTAAGATTGGTTTTCCGCCAATATCGGCTTTACTCCAAACAGGCAGTTCCGTATCTCCGTGTTCCCCAATGATATACGCATGCACATTCCGTGCATCCACTTGAAAATAATCTCCGAGTACATAGCGAAATCTAGCCGTATCAAGAATGGTTCCAGATCCGATTACCCTCTCTTTAGGCAGCCCTGAGAATTTCCAAGTGGCGTAAGTTAAGATATCCACCGGGTTTGTTGCGACAAGAAAAATACCGTCAAATCCATTCCCCATTACTTCATCTACTATGCTCTTAAATATTTTTGTATTCTTTTCAACAAGATCTAATCTAGTTTCTCCTGGTTTTTGATTGGCACCTGCACAAATCACCACAATATCTGCATCCTGGCAATCTTTGTAATCACCATACCAGATCTTTGTTGGTGTTGGCGCAAATGCTATTCCATGATTTAAGTCCATTGCATCGCCCTCTGATTTTTCCTTGTTCAGATCGATCAATACAAGTTCTTCTGTCACACCTTGATTCAATAAGGCAAATGCATAACTAGACCCGACAAACCCTGTTCCTATTAAAGCAACACGACTAATTCCGTTTCTCATGGTATCTCCTCTTTTCACCTAGGTTCCGTTACAACTTCATTATACCAAAAAAGATTGTGAAACACTGAGCAAAATATAACTATTTTGTTACATTAGAAACAAGATTGTGATGACACTTGCGATGAATATAGATGCGATGTTGACCACATCATTGTTCACCCACGCATTCCCTTTAACTAATTGTGTGGGTACTTGACAGTGTTCTTTCTTTTCAATGTGTTTTCCGCATACTTTACAACGGTAAGCAGACTGAACCGTTGCCCCAAGAAACGTATCGATAAAGCAACCAACCACTCCCATTGCTGCAAGGAAAAGGGCATGTGTGAAATGGATTTCACTCCATAAAAAGAAGGAAGCAACACTAATTAACGCAGCGCCAGCTAATGCTGCTAGGGTTCCTAATACAGAAATTGCCCCGGAAGTCCCTGCTTCCACTGTTTCCATCTTTATGATGGAGAACGGTCGTTTCTTACTTAGTGACCCTATTTCCGATGCCCAAGTATCGGAGTTCGCGACAGCAATGGCAACGACAAAGCCGTATATCCAATAGTCAGCAGGAAATATGTACGCCAAAATTCCCACTAGTGCAGGCACACCACCATTAGCAAAGACTTGCACGATATCCCGTTGCGAGCCTTTTTCATGCATATCTGTCATGTTTTCTTTATGCTTACGGTTGTATTTACTCCATAAACTAGATGTTACAAAGAACAGTCCAATCAACAAGAGACCATACCCTTTAAAACCTAAAGCAATAAAAATTCCAACAAGGAAGGTGCCAATGGCTCCAGAAGCAGCCAAGGCCTTTAATTTATATCCTCCCAAAGCCAACACAATAATCCCGATTAATAATAGAATCTCATTTTCTAATAGTGCAGTCATACACGACCTCATTTGTCACAATTTTATGTACTGGGATATCATAATGATCGGTCGGGACATATTTAACGAACTGTTGTGAAAATGCCAATGATATTTTGGAGCCCGTGTAACCCACCAAGAAACGATCATAATAACCACCGCCGAAGCCGATTCTATATCCTTTCTCATCAAAAATAAGACCAGGAACCAGCACTAGTTCCAGCTTGGCTTTGGGGCATAATTCCACTTCTTTGACGATAGGTTCTTTTAAACCGAAGTAGACGGACTCTAGCTGGTTGAGGTTTTCTAGGAAATAAAACTCCATGCTTTTCGTGCTTGGATAACATTTCGGCACCGCCACTCTCTTCTCTTCTTCCCATGCGCGCATGATGATGGCTTCTGTATCCACTTCTGGAAAACGAGAAATCGTCACACCAATCGCTTGTGCATGTTGCCATTCTTTTGAAGCAAATAGCTTATCGTGAATGTCTTTGCTTTTTGCAGCATGGCTTGAACGGTCCATGCCCCCTAAGTTTTTTTTTCATCTCATCCCTTAACACACTTTTCTCTTTCATTATCTTGCCTCCTAAAACACGCTTACTACTACCATACCAAAATACACCCAACAGGCTCAAGCACACGCCCCGCGGTAAGCAAACCCCCAAAACGAAAGGAAGCAAGGAGCCATAAATACCCCTTTGAACTTTATTTTTCCCATCACGAAAAAAAACTGGCATTATAAAAAAAATAATGATATTATAGTAAGGTCTGAATTGAATGCACTATATGTTTGGAGGGATAACGATGCGCGTAAACGTAACTTTAGCTTGTACTGAAACTGGTGATCGTAACTATATCACTACTAAAAATAAACGTAACAACCCAGATCGTCTTGAGCTTAAAAAATACAGCCCAAGATTGAAAAAAGTAACTGTACACCGTGAAACGAAATAAGCAGCAGGATTTTCCTGTCTGCTTATTTTTTTTTGCCCATTATCCAGCTTCCACAGGGCTAATATTCTTTTTATTTTTGACCTTCACAGATGTACCTGCTTTATATCCCTCGCTAATTTGATACCTTGGTGCAATGGTTACATTTCTTATAGATGACGGAGTGGTGTGCTCAATGGTGACATCATCCCAGACAATGCTCCTGCTTAACTCACAGTCTTTTGTTATTTTGGAACTCTTGCCGATGATGGTGTACTTGCCAATAACCACATGATCTCCCAAATAAGAATCATTACCGATATATGCCGGCCGGTTGATGGTCACATTGTCTTCCATTTTAACATTAGAGCCAACCCATAAATTAGGCAATACCTCTTCAGCAGCTATATGGACACGTACTTTTTTATCCAGCATGTCGTATTGGGCCTGCCGGTAATCTTCATGGCTGCCAATATCTTTCCAATATCCATTTGCGTGGTAGCCAAATAGGCTCATGCCGTTTTTGATTAGCCTTGGAAAAATGTCCTTGCTAAAATCATACGCTTTTCCTTTTTCCATCATACATAATACAAACGGATCTACCACATAAATTCCAGTGTTTACAACCTTACTGAATTCCTCTTCTTTCTGTGGTTTTTCCACGAATCTCCTGATATGGCCCTGTTCATCCGTTTCTACAATTCCGAACTTATTCGGCTTTTTGACTTCCTTTGTAAAAATAGTGAACAAGGAGTGCTTTTGCATATGATAGCGCACACCCGCCATCAAATCGAAGTCAGTCAATGCATCCCCGCTTATAACGAGAAACGGTTCATCAAGCAGGTGTTCCGCATTTTTTACGCTTCCGGCAGTCCCAAGCGGAAGTGATTCCTGCAAATAAGTTATTTGCACGCCCCATTGGGAACCATCTCCAAAATAGCTTCTAATTTTATCGCTTAAATATTGAAGGGTGATGATGATTTCTGTAATTCCATGTTCTTTCAAAAGTTCAATACTGTATTCCATAACAGGTTTATTTAGCAGTGGCACTAATGGTTTTGGGAGTTTTTTTGTTAATGGCAACAGCCGGGTACCTTTCCCCCCAGCCAATATGACTGCTTTCATAAGCTTTATCCCTCCTACTGGACGGAAGAAGTAGTAACTGTTGTCTCATAAACCGCCTCTGTCTGCTCTCTTACATCTTCCCAGTTATATTTTTGCTTCACTTCATTTAACGCCTTTTCACCTAGGCTAGCAGATAAGGATGGGTTCTCTATTATAGCTGATACCTTTTCACTTAGATCAACGGCATTCCCTGGCTCAAACAACAGCCCGGATTCTCCGTCTCTAATAATAGAAGAAAGTCCTCCAGTTCTGGCCGCTAATACTGGTTTACCAGCTGCCATACCTTCAATGGCGACTATTCCGAACGGTTCATAAATACTTGGAACAAGAAGCATGTCGCATCGTTTTAATAACGTTGCTTTTTCACGTTCATTTAAATATCCGACAAATAATATAGTTTTCTCCAGCCCTGCCTGACTGACTAATGCTTGATAGTCAGACAAATAAGGGCCTTTACCAGCTAGGATAAACAGACATTCCGGATGGTTTTCATGTATTTTCTTTGCAGCTTCTATTAAAGTGGTGATCCCTTTCTCAGGTACCATTCTACCTAAAAATAATGCAAGATTGGTGTATGATTTCCGATTCAAAAAGTCCGATACGCTTTCACTTTCCTCATTTGAAAGCTGAACCCCATTTGGGATGACACGAACTTCTTTTTTACCGTGAATCTTCCTTTCCACTTCTTTTTTCATAAAAGTGCTACAAACTATCAACGCATCAGAATTATGAATCAAGGATTCTTCCCATCTAGCAGTTTGAAGCTGAATAGGGTATTCCAGATTGCTCCTGCCCTGTTCAAGCGCATGAATGGTTGATACTAATGGAAGTGTCATAAACCCTTTCAACGCCCTTGCGGCAAACCCAACAAGCCAATCATGGGCGTGGATGGTGGTAAACATCTTGTCACTTTTAAGATTCCTCACTTGATCTACCAAGTTCATATTCGTTTGGGCGACAAAAAGGTGAAAGTCATCATATGTGCATTCCACTTCTTTTGCCCTGTAGATGGTTATCCCTTCCACCGTTTCAGTTTCAGGTGCTCCAAGGCAATGAGGAGTCACAAGCGACACGAGATGCCCTGCTTGTGCCAATTGTTTAGAAAGTTGCCAAACGTGTTGTCCGAGCCCTCCTAAAACAGCAGGAGGGCACTCCCAAGACAACATGATAATATGATAGTTATTTTTTATTTCTTCATGTAACAAAAGATTATGTGATGAATCAACAGAATAGAATACATCAGAAGTAACAGTTTCCTGAAATGTTCCAGATCTAAACTGACGTGTATTTTGGAGTGCAGAAGAGGGTTTTTCATAAAAAGTATAGCCTGCAGCCAACTGTTGCCATTTCCCTTTGGCAATCATGTTTATGGGTGTCCATATCTGGTATGCCGTTTCAGCAGGTGCAATTATCCTACCCTCTACTTTCAGCGTGTTGCTTGAAAAAAAAGGGAAAAATCTGTCTGCATTCCCTACACCAATCTCCGCTTGAATGAAATTGTATTGGCTGATTTCTGGAAGTGATATGCTGCCACGATATATTTCTGTTATTATATCCAAAAAGAAGGCGTCATTTCTACTGACCTGTGAGGTTCCTTTCCATCCTATCAGTCTGATGTTCAGCCCATCCTCTCCTATTGACTGATAGACCTTAACGAAATCTTTCCTCCATTGATGTACGAACCATTCCGCTTTCATGTTTCCGTCTTCGCAAACCATCAACCTAATAAATTCCTTTTCTGGCTCTATGATGCTCATGGTCAAACCTCTTCCCCCACGAATCTATCTTTTCTTTCATCTTATCATGTGAATTTTCTTTTCCACAACAGCCGGTTTTTGTCGTCTTTTGTGATAAAGCGTAAATTTTTATGTCCGTTGACAAAAAACGTTCACAAAACCGTCATATGTTTCTGAGGAATTTGTCGAAAGACTATTTTTCCATCTCTACTCCTATGATATAAAAAAGAGAGAAACTTTTATCGAGGTGAAAAAATGTTAATCGCAAGTATAAGTTTGATCATTATTGCAGTCGCAGTGATTGTAGTTTCCTTCTTTGTGGATGACAAGTTTGCTGACTTAGAAAAGGAAATGGAACAATTATCCTTTGATGTTGTTCAGGACAAATATAAGTTGGAAAGAAAAATGAAAGTATTAGAAGAAGAACTATTGGGTGGAACTACTCCTATACATAAGGTTAAGTTGAAAAAACAAGCAAGCCACCAAAATGTAAGTGAAGAAGATGTCGCTATTTCTCTTTATCAAAAAGGATACACACCTTCTCAAATCTCTCAATTCACTTCCACTTCTATGGACAAAGTGGAACAGATCCTTCAATCTGCCAACCTAAAAGGGAATGTAGCCAATGAGAACTAATCTGAGAGCATTCGCAATTGGCATCCTTTTCGCTACAGGAGTAATGGGAGTTGCCTATTCTGTTGTAAGCGCCGGAGCAACTTCATTAAATGAAGAAAGTGTTCAGGCATATGCATCAGAAAATGACCTTCATCTGTTATCAAAGGAAGAGTATGACGAGTTATTGCCTGACGTAGAACCGGTAGAAGAAAAGAAAACAGAACAAAAAGAAGAAGAAGAAGTGAAAGAAGAGAGTAAGAACAACGAAGAAGAGGCAAAAGAAGACACGGAAGTTGCAGAAGAACAAGAAGAAACGAATGAACCTTTTGAAATCGTAATACCAGATGGAATGGCAACCTACGAGATCACCGCGTTATTAGCACGCGAAGGTATCATCGAGGATGACAAGAAGTTTGACGCATACCTAGAAGACAAAAACATTGCAACCAAGGTGCGTTCTGGAACGTTCACCATGAAAAAAGGCATGAGTTATGAAGAAGCAGCAGACGTATTGATAAAATAAATTTTGTTGTAAAAGCACCGGTCCACTTTGGACGGTGCTTTTTGTGTTGCTTTCAACAGCTAGAGGAGCGCCTCATGAACCGAGCAAACTACTCCCTGGAATAGCGCCTAAAATCAAATCGGGCGATAATCTGAGTTTACGGGCGATTTTTGAGATTTACGGGCGAAAATAAAATTATACGGGCGATTTTACAAAAATACGGGCGAAAACTGAACCTTTTCGGGCGATAATTTAAAAAAACGGGCGATTCCCACTAAATGTAAACTAAAATAGCAAAATTCTTCTAGAAAAAAGCAGCAGCCCTCCCCGCCAGACGTTTCGAAGTCGGAGGGGAAAGCTGCTGCTATTTACTATTTCTTCATCTCGTCTTTCACCTTCAAAAGCCTCAAACTATTTAACGTCACAAGCAGTGTTGCCCCCATATCAGCGAAGATCGCAATCCATAAGGTGAGCCAGCCCGGAATCACGAGCAATAGCGCCAAAACTTTCAGCCCCAATGAGAATCCAATATTCTGCTTAATGATAGTTAGTGCTTTTCGGCTCAGTCTGATGGTGAATGGAAGCTTTCGCAAGTCATCTCCCATCAATGCTACATCAGCTGTTTCAAGTGCGGTATCTGTTCCCGCTCCTCCCATCGCAACTCCTACCGAGGAAGCTGCAAGGGCAGGTGCATCATTAATACCGTCCCCCACCATCATCATGCTACCGTGTTTTTCACGTAGTTCTTTAATATAACGAAGCTTATCTTCCGGCAGCAGACTGGATTTAACATGGTCTATCTCTACTTCGTGTCCAATTGCTTCTGCTGTTCTATCGTTATCTCCTGTCAGCATATATAAGTTAGAAATGCCTATCTCCCTCAAATTCTTCACACTGGAAGCACTAGAATCTCTTATCTCATCACGGATTCCAAGGACACCAAAAATCTTTTCAGAAGTCCCGACTACAATTACTGTTTTTCCTGCATTCTGTAATTGATGGATGCTTTCGGCCAGCCCCTCTATTTCCGGATGCTTTTGACCCAAGAACCAATTCGGACTTCCTGCTTGATAAAGAATACCATTAATGGACCCCTTTATCCCTTTACCCGCAATAGATTCAAAATGCTCCATGGTATAACCCGTATCAGCTACCCCAACCTCTTCCGCTTTCTGAAGAATGGCTGAAGCTAACGGATGAGTGGAACCACCTTCAAGTGTCGCAATGATTTTTAGCAGCTCTTCTTCTGTTAAGTAAAAGGCATGAACATCTGTTACTTCTGGCGCTCCTCGAGTTAAGGTCCCAGTCTTATCAAAGGCTATCGCTTTGATTCGACCCACCTCCTCAAGGAAAACCCCACCCTTGATCAGAACTCCATTTCGAGCAGCATTTCCTATTGCTGTTACAATGGCTATCGGAGTGGAAATAACAAGTGCACATGGGCACCCTACCACGAGAACCGCTAGGCCTTGATAGATCCAAGTGTTCCAGTCCAATCCCATAAATAATGGAGGGACTGTGGCTACTAGAAAAGCTATTATAATAATTAGCGGAGTATAATATTTTGCGAACTTATCCACAAACGCTTGGGAAGGTGCCCTTTCCGCTTGAGCCTCTTCAACTAGATGAATGATTTTGGAAATGGTTGTATCCTCTACCCGTTTGGTGACTTCCACTTCCAACAGTCCATCTTCATTAAAGGTCCCTGCAAAAACCTCATCATTCACGCATTTGGATACAGGAATACTCTCCCCTGTAATCGCAGCTTCACTGATGGATGCTCCACCTTTCACAATGTTGCCATCCATTGCAATTTTTTGTCCAGGCTTTACGAGCATCCGGTCGCCGATTTTAACATCTTTGACAGATATCAGTTTTTCAGTTCCTTCTATTAAAATAGTCGCCTGTTTTGGAGAAACATTCATTAGCGACCTAATTGAAGCTCGGGCCTTTTCCATCGAATAAGATTCCAGAGCTTCGCTGATTGCAAAAAGAATGACGACAGTGGCACCCTCGCCCCACTCACCGATAATCGCAGCACCGATGATGGCAATTGTCATGAGGGTCTTCATATCAAATTGAAGCCTAATTAGATTATTGATTCCAGTGAAGAACAGTCTATACCCGCCTATTACAATGGAAGCAGCGAAAAGAATAATAGTAGATATATGCTCTTCACCTTGCTGAAAGAAAGCAATCCAGCCTGCAACGAGAAAAACGAACGAGAGAAGTACGGTTGCATGTTTTTTGTAAAAAGGAATCGACGGCTCTTCCGGTAGTTCCTCTTGTTCGGAAGAGACCTTTAATTTGTCAAATGCCCCTGCCTTTTCAATATCACCTACGCTTACAGCTCCACTTACTGAAATCTTAGATGCACCAAAGTTAACTCGTGCATCCGTTACGCCCTCTATCTTTTTTACATTATTCTCAAATTTTTGTGCGCAGTTTGCACAAGTTAATCCTTGGATACGGTAAGTTTGTTCCTCTTTATTTTTCACGTGTCTTCACCTCTTTTTGATGGGTAAAGGCGATATCGATCAATTGTCTGACATGATCATCATCTAATGAGTAATAAACAAGCTTTCCTTCCTTTCTGAACTTTGCCAACCCGAGATCCCTTAACAATCTAAGGTGATGAGAAGCCGTTGCGACAGTGGAATCAGTAATTGTTGCAACGTCATGCACGCAGAGCTCCTTGGCTAAATTTAACGCCTGGGCTATTTTCAACCTCGTGGGATCAGACAACGCTCGGTAAATCTTTGCCACATCATTTGTCATCGTTTCATCTATTTGTTTCTTCACGTTTTTCACTTTTGTTTCATTTGCACATTCTTCCTGACACTGTTGTTCGGTCAAAACCTCTGAACTAGATTTGGTGGACATAATAGACTCCCCTTTATATTCAAACATTCATTTGAATATTAGTATATGCCACCCTAGCTAAAATAGTCAATACATTCAACACAGTTTAAATAAGATAAAACAAAAATCCTGAAATGGTTGACATACTTATGACAGAAATGACAAACGCCGCCACAAGTTTTTTCTTAAAAATGCTATTTAATAATGCGACTTCAGGCAGACTCGCTCCTGCTGAACTAATGAGCAATGCCATTACAGGCCCCAAAGCCATTCCTTTAGCAATCATCATTTGAGATATGGGAATCATGGTAGAAAGTCTGATGTACAAAGGAATCCCAATAATTGCAGCGACCGGTACGAGCCACCAGTTGTCTCCTCCTAAATATTGTGTAATGAAAGATGTTGGTACTGCGCCATGTATAATAGCCCCAATGGCTGCACCGATTAACAAGAATGGATAAACAGTCTTTATTAACGTCAGTGTTTCTGCCACAGATTGTTTAAGATTAAGTCCTTTATTCTCAGGTTGATAGTTCTTCAACAAGACATTCTTTAATTGCTTTTCAAACCCCAGTTTTTCCAAAGACAGGCCTATTAAAATAGAAAGAACTGTTGTGGTTAGGGTGTATATTAAAGCTACCTTCCAGCCAAGCATAGCTGTCATAATAGTTAGGATGGTCGGATCCAATACAGGTGATGCAAAAAGGAATACCATCACAATCCCAAATGGCACCTTCTTTCTCAGTAAAGTGACTACCATGGGGATGGTCGAGCAAGAACAGAATGGGGTTATAAAAGCGAATAATACTGCGAACAACGCACTTAGAAGCGTATTTCCCTTGTTCAGCCACTTCTCCATTTTATGAAACGGAACAACAGACTGAATGATAGAAACCAGAAAGGTAATAAGAACGAACAAGACGGTTAACTCGATAGCAATGTACAAAAAGCTTGAAATTATTTCTCTCCACATAAAGACCACTCCTATTTTTTATTTGCATTTTGCAACTATTTATTCTATAAAAAAGCAAGCATAGAAACTTGCTCAATATAACGGTTTACAGCACATATCACTTTTACTCATCGCTGCATTCAATACCTTTAAGGACTTTACAAGCTCTTCTCCTTCTTTTTCACTTATATTAGAAAAAACGTTAGTTAAGTAATGAAGCATCTGTTGGTTGATTTCTTGTTCTACTTTTATTCCGTTTGCAGTGAGGTATAAGTGATAAACTCTTTTGTCTTCAGTCGATTGCGTTTTTTCCACCAGTTCCATTTTCACCAATGTTTGAATCTGCCTGCTGAAAGTCGTAATATCCATACCGATTGTCTCTGCTACTTGCTGCATGGATGGTCCTTCTGTTCTCGCCAGTTCGTAAAGAATGTGACTTTGCACCAGAGAAATATCATGATCTTTTACCGAGCAGCAGTTTTTATTCAACATCCCGAACCGTCGCATCGTAACCTGGAGAATCGTCCTAACATCTTCCATTATTTTCACCTCTTACTTTATTATAATCAATTATTTGCAATTTGCAACTATTTATTCATAAAAAATATTTCTTATATCAGCGCTAATCACTGGAGTTAGCGCTGATATAAGGATTTATTGTTCTTCCGGCAACAAAAGTATTTTCCCTAACTTACCTTTCTCCTTAAAGTAAGTCTGGGCTTCTCTCGCTTTGTCTAACGGAAATGTTTTATCTATGACAGGCTTTATTTTGCCTTCCGCTATTGCCTGAAGCATATCTTTAAATTCTTCTCTCGTCCCCAAGACCGACCCATACATGGTGATATGCTTAAGATACAATGTTCTAAAATCTAGGTTTGTCTTCTGCCCACCAGCAGAGCCTGATATACAGAACTTCCCTCCGTTTTTAAGCACATGAAGGGATGTAGAAAATAAAGCATCTCCTACTACATCTAATACAGAATCTATCGGCCCTTGATTTACTCTTAATATTTCTTCAGAAAGATTATCGGATTTGTAGGATAAAACATGAGTTGCCCCTAATTCCTTTATTCTTTCCTCGCCATTTAGGTCCCCTACGATGGCAATGACCTTTGCACCGAAAACTTTTGAGGCAATTTGTACATTTAAGGACCCAACTCCACCATTAGCTCCTGTTACCATCACCGTTTCGCCAGGCTGAATTTGAATCTGATTTACCATATGCCATGCAGTTAATCCACTTACTGAAAAAACCGCACTTTCTGAATAACTCGGAAGCGGCATGTCATAACAAAGGTCAGCAGGCCATACCACATATTCCGCATAACCACCATCGTATTCCGAACCGATAAAGGACATGTCTGCTGAAATATGTTCTGTACCTTCTTCTCCACTGGACGTAAAGGGAAATAAAACAACATCTTTTCCCATCATAGATTCTTCGACCTGATTTCCGACTTTTACTATGGTTCCTGTTATGTCAGAACCAGGTATACGTGGAAATTGTACTCCTTCTGGTCTCCAGCCGGACTTAGAATCTTTGCCGTAAGCCCCTTCTCTCATCCAGATTTCTGTATTATTAATCGCACAGGCTTTCACCTTTACTAGTACTTCATTTTCTTTTGGATCAGGTATTGATATGTCTACTGTTTCCAACATTTCAACATCCCCATATCCTGTTACTTGTACTGCTTTCATAAAAGAATCACCTAATTTCATTTTGTATGTTGTTAGTTTTCACCTTTAAACTCAAATTTAGTTAGCTATTTTTAGTTAAGTGTGAATAGCTTACTAATCATTTTTGTTACACCTATGTTAAACTAATTTTATATCACGGAACGGAGAGAATTAATTATGATTAAAATTAATGAAACCAACATTTCTATTTTTGCTCTCGGCGGATTAGGGGAAATAGGCAAAAATACGTATGTCATTAAATATCAGGATGAAATAATTATTGTAGATGCTGGTATTAAATTCCCCACAGATGAACTTTTTGGAATTGATTATGTAATACCGGATTACTCCTATCTTATCCAAAACAAAGAAAAAATTAAAGGAATATTCATTACCCACGGTCATGAAGACCATATTGGAGGCATCCCCTACTTACTGAAAGAAATAGATGCCCCTATCTATGCAGGAAGACTTGCTCTAGAACTCATCAAAGAACGATTAAAAGAACATGGACTGTTAAAAAAAGCTAGGTTAGTTGAAATTGAGGAGGACAAACTTGTTTCCTTTGAATATTTAGCGGTAGACTTTTTCAGAACCACTCACAGCATTCCAGATTCATATGGGATTTGTGTAAGAACACCTTACGGCAATATTGTTCATACTGGGGATTTCAAATTCGACTTGACTCCTATTGGTCCTTTAACGAACATGTCAAAGATAGCAGATATAGGAAAAGAGGGCGTCCTATGCCTTCTATCAGATAGTACGAACAGTGAAATACCAGGCTTTTCTTTATCAGAAAAAGAGATAAGCAGGACGATTCACGAGTTATTCAGTCAAATTGACGGAAGAATTATTTTTGCAACATTTGCATCAAATATGTATCGCTTTAAACAAGCCATTGAAGCGGCTGTATTACATAACAGAAAAATTGTTGTTCTTGGAAGAAGTCTACTGAGGGCAGTAAGGATTGGTACGGAGCTTGGCTATTTAAAGATTCCAAAGGAGTCACTCATAGAGGCTTCCGCTGTTAACGATTATCCAGATGATCAGATACTTGTAATATGTACTGGAAGTCAAGGCGAGCCCTTTGCCGCACTTTCCAGAATTGCTTACAATAAACACCCACAACTATCTGTCCGGAAAAAGGATACCGTTATCTTTTCATCTTCGCCTATTCCAGGAAATACACTGAGTATCAATCGAATCATTGATCAGCTTAGTAGGGCTGGGGCAAGTGTGCTGCATCACAAACTAAAAAAGATTCACACATCCGGTCACGGTGCACAAGAAGAATTAAAGCTGATGATCAGTTTATTGAAACCTAACTTCTTTGTACCGATTCACGGAGAATATAAAATGCTGAAAAAGCATGTGAGCTTGGCAGAGGAATGCGGCGTACCGCTTGAGAAATCCTTCATCATGGATAACGGTACAATCTTAGAACTAAATGAGAATGAAGCGAGTATTACAGGTACTGTTCCCGCTAATGCTATTTATGTGGACGGAGACGGTATTGGAGACATCGGGACCATTGTTTTAAGGGATAGAAAAATATTTTCTGAATCAGGTATTTTACTGGTAGTAGTGGCAATTGATTTCCGGGAGAAGAAAATCATATCTGGTCCTCAAGTCATTTCGAGAGGCTTTGTTTTTATAAGGGAATCCGAACAGTTAATGGGTAAATTACGAGATATTGCCCATACAGCAACGACACAATCACTTGAATCTGGTAATAGAAGATGGAGCGACGTCAGGTCCGATATTCTTGATCAGGTGGAACCTTATATCTATAAGATAACAAAGCGCCGTCCAATGATTCTTCCAATTTTAATGGACGTGTCAAAAAGATAAAAGAAAGTATCCTCCATTCTCAAAAGGAGGATACTTTCTTTTGTATTAAATTCAGTTCTTTTTTGGTATCTAATGTGCGTAAACCCATGCTGAAAAAGATTAAAACCTTTTAAAAGTACAAAAGAGCAAGCGTCTTCACGCTTACTCTTCTCCTAAGTTTAACAACAATCGCTGTCCTTCAACCCTAACAGTACAAGCCCTTTTCCTTGCGGAGTTTCTTGAACATCCAGGACTAGATCGGTTGTCATGCTTTCGATTTTCGGATCGATTGCTACCTTTATAGTATTTAATGTTTCCACTTTATCATCTGCTTTTGCCTCATCCAGAGACAATCCTAATTGTGGGCTTCCTCAGCCCCAGCCTGCAAAGTAGACACGAATGTTGCTTGCCCCGTTTTCGCGCAGGATATCACTCAATACGTCTCTTGCTTCATTTGAAACCTTCACGGCCAGTCACCTGCCTTCTTATTAGTTTTTCTTAAATGCTCGTTTCATTCTTAGTTTTTTTCGTACATGTTTTGCAGCACTTCTTTTAATTCGGGCTTCACATTAATTGCAGGACGGATGGAAGTTGCTAGTCTTTCTGCTTCTTCCACCGTACTAGCTTTCCCCAAGTGAAGAAGGGTACCCATGGCAACCGTTCCGGTTCTGTTACGCCCTCCAGAGCAATGGAAATACACTTTCTTTCCTTCTTGTTGAGCTTGTACTACGTATTCAATAGCTGCTTTCACCGATTCATCCTGTTTGGCTGCATCATCCACGATTGGCATATGAATTCTAGGAAGGTTGTCTTCCACGTTATCCGTTTCAGCCCGCAAGTCTATAATAACATCCAAGCCTTCATTTGTATGTGCATCTTTTACTTGATCGGCACCGCCAATAAAGACATTTTCCATTAGTGATTGATATTTTTTTTCGTTAGTCATTTTCATTCACTCCTTACAACAGATTCTCTTTTTCCCATGGCAGAATGGCGCATTTTTCTTTCGTGGACTTTACTCTTTGTATCCACGGTAGTTCATGTTTCCCTCTGCCTGATAAAACTCGGTCTGTTGTTTCTGTATTAGCAAAGCTTTGGTTGATGATCCACCAACGCGGAGTTATGGAAGCACGCTCAAGGTCAGCATGTAATCTTTCCGCCTCCAGTACAGGGGTTGCTTCCGGCAAGGTAACGATAAGTACTGCTGTTTCATCGGCATTACGAAGACGTGGAAGCAGATTTTGTACTTCTTTTGACACCTCACCCGTTGAACGCAATAATTCCTTTTGATAGGACTGGGCTGCGTCAAGCAATAGCAGAGTATGGCCTGTAGGCGCAGTATCGATGATGACCACTTCCTCATCGGCCTGACCAACTATCTTGGCAAACTTCTGGAATACTGCTATCTCTTCGGTACAAGGTGAGTTTAGATCTTCCTCAAGGTATGCAAGCTGCTCCTCGCTCAGCCCCTCTCCCGATTGTTCCAAAACATGCTTTTTATATGATTCTACTTCCGCCTTAGGGTCCACCTTACTGATTATTAAATGGTCTCTTCTTGTTTTATCTTTTAAAGCATACTCCAAATGCGCAGCAGGATCCGTTGTCGTGAGATGGACTTTCACATCTTTTTCTGCCAGCTTCATTGCCAGTTTGGCTGCTAGTGTTGTTTTACCAACGCCACCCTTCCCCATTGTAAAAATTACACGAAGATTATGGTTTATAACATCACTTACCACTTGATTAAAATCAGCAAGTTCCGTAATTATGTCAGGGTTTACATGATTCGTTTGCTCAACTTGTAACCTTTCTCCGTTAAACCAAGCCTTTAACGGGCTGATACCCGTTAAGGAATACGAAATATAAGGAAGATACGTCATGGGAATATCGTTAAATGTTCTAACGGCAACTTCCATTGCTTTCTGTTGCTTATCGTAAAAAGCCCTGGATACCTCGTCGTTAATGATCGGCTTCTCCATTAGCCCATTGACAATAAGTTGCTGATTATGAAGGCCAATTTCACGCAACTCCTTAGAGGCACGCGCAGCTTCCATGATTGGCGATTCATCTGGACGTGTTACCAAAAGTAACTGAGTTTGGGAAGGATCAGACAATGCATTCACTGTCTGTTCATACAATTCCTTTTTTGCCCCTAGTCCTGAAAGAGGTCCTAAACAGGATGCTCCATGTGTGCTCTCCTCCAGGAAATTGTTCCAAGCTGATGGCAAGGATAGCAGCCTTAATGTATGCCCGGTTGGAGCTGTATCAAACACAATCACATCATATTGCCCAGTGATCTCTTTTTGTGTTAGTAAAGTGGAGAATTGGTCAAAGGCTGCAATCTCAACCGTACATGCTCCTGATAATTGTTCTTCCATGGTAGCCAAAACCGCATCAGGAAGTTTTCCTTTATAAGGACCAATCACACTTTCTCTATAATCTCTCGCCGCTTCCTCTGGATCAAGATTACAGGCGAAAAGTCCTTTTACACCTGGTACTTCTGAAATATCGTTTGTCAATTCTGTTTCAAACACATCTTGTAGATTGGAGGCTGGATCTGTGCTGACTATTAATACCTTCTTGCCTTCTTCGGCAAGAGCAATGGAAGTGGCACATGCTGTGGAAGTTTTACCAACCCCACCTTTACCTGTAAAAAATAGATATGGTGTTTGTATATTTGTTGTCGGTTGGAATGTTGGGAGCATAAAGCCACCCTCCTAGTTGATTGAGTTTAGTGTAATGTTGAGTTTCTTTTTTGGCTTTTCATGAACCAGTTCCTCTACTTTTACACCGGTCCATTCAGCAAATTCCTCATTTGTAGGGTAATCTGCCATTTTTGCTACTTCGCCATCTACTAGAATAACTGGAAGACATTCCGGTCCTTTTTCCATTAGCAATTCATTCACCTTTTGATTCGTTACAAACGGTTCTGGCTCTGAGCCTAAATTGTAGCGGGAAATGTCCATTCCTTTTTGTTGCAAAGAAAATATAGCACTTGCCACTCTTGTTAGTTCCGGATCCACACTTGGCCCACATACGCCAGTTGTACAGCACATTGCCGGGTCAAAAATTTCAATTTTAGCCATTTCTTATTTCCCCTTCCTGATATAGAAAAAATAGCCGAGATTTCACTCGGCCATTTTTATTATTTTCCAGTTTCAGCAAATGTTTTGATGCGGTCGCCGATTTCGTCGCGTACTCGTTGGAAGAACTTCCACTTCTCTTCTTCTGTTCCTTCCGCTTTGGCAGGATCATCAAAGCCCCAGTGTACTCTCTCTTTGTTTGGGGGTGTTGCTGGGCACACATCTGCTGCATGACCGCAAAGTGTTACGACTAGGTCTGCTTTTTTCAAGATTTCAGGATCAATCATGTCAGAAGTTTGGTTGGTGATATCCACGTCCACTTCGTTCATAGCTTTTACTGCGTTTGGATTTACGCCGTGTGCTTCAATACCTGCTGAGTATACGTCCCACTCGTCACTTAAATATTTTTTCCCCCAGCCTTCTGCCATTTGGCTGCGGCAAGAGTTACCTGTGCATAGGAAGTAGATTGTTTTTTTAGTCATGATGAAAAACTCCTTTTATATTGTATTTTAACCAATTATTAAAAGCCAGAAATAGAGGCCTAATAGCGTGATGAATAGAGTTGGGATAGTTAGGATGATACCTACTTTGAAGTAGTATCCCCAACTTATCTTTACTCCTTTAAGGCTTAAAACGTGTAGCCATAGTAATGTTGCCAAGGAACCGATTGGTGTGATTTTTGGACCAAGGTCAGATCCGATAACATTGGCATAGATTAACGCTTCTCGGATAGTTCCGGTGGTAGCTGTGTCTTTGATTGCAAGTGCATCAATCATGACAGTCGGCATGTTATTCATAAAAGATGAAAGGATGGCTGCAATGAATCCCATAGACATCGTTGCAACGAAAAGTCCTTCATCAGCTGCCATTTGGATGACATCTGTAAGCAGGTTTGTTAATCCTACATTTCTTAGTCCATATACGACTACATACATTCCAATTGAGAAGAATACGATGGCCCAAGGAGCGCCTTTTAATATCTGTTTCGTATGAATGACCGGGCTGTTTCTGCTTATTAATAGAAAGATGATAGCAACAGTGGCTGCAATGAACGAAACAGGAATACCGGCAAATTCACTTGCGAAGTATCCTATTAGAAGGGCCGCAAGTACAATCCATGATAAGTTGAAAAGTTTCACATCTTTAATCGCTTCTCTAGGTGCCTTCAATACGGACATATCATAATTTTCTGGAATGCTCTTTCTAAAGAATAAGTAAAGTACAACAATACTAGCACCAAGTGCAAAGAAATTTGGAACAATCATTCTAGATGCATATTCCACAAATCCTATTTCAAAGAAATCAGCTGATACGATATTTACCAAGTTACTTACCACTAATGGTAGTGAGGTAGTATCTGCAATAAATCCACTTGCCATAATAAACGGCAATATCATTTTTTCTTTAAACTGTAAATTTCTCACCATTGCCAGAACAATCGGTGTTAAAATAAGTGCCGCTCCGTCATTAGCAAAGAATGCAGCTACCACCGCTCCTAGCAAGGTGATATAGATGAACATCCTCACACCGCTTCCTTTAGCAAATCGGGCCATGTGCAAGGCCGACCATTCAAAGAAGCCTACTTCATCTAGTATGAGGGAAATGATGATGAGGGCCACAAACGTTAACGTCGCATTCCAAAACGATGCCTGTTACATCTATTACGTCTGTAAAGGTAACAACTCCAAAGAGTAATGCCAGTAGAGCTCCCCCACAAGCTGACCAACCAATGGACAGTCCTTTAGGCTGCCAGATAACAAATATTAATGTTAGTAAAAAAATCACAGATGCCAAAATAATATCCAGCAACAAAATCCCCCCTTAACAACAAGTAATTCTAAGTCCTTTTTGCTCTAACTCTTTCATCTTTTCTTCTAGTGAAGGAACATGCACAAGAATCGATGTGATTAATTGGTAGTGTGGATGTTCTGTATTGATGGAATACATGATCCATTGACCTTTTCTAGATTCTTTCACTAGACCAACTTCTTTTAACTTCTTTACATGCTGACTGATAGAAGGCTGGCTCATCTGGAATATCTCAACAAACTCACACACACAGCAATCGTGATCTTGTAGAAGAGCCAGCATGGAAAGCCTCGTTTTATCGCTTAAAATTTTCAACGTGGCTGCCGCTTCCTCCATTTTCAATACCTGTTGCATAGCTACACCTGCCTTTGGAAAAGATAAGTAATATAATCAAACACTTATATAACAATATGCTTATATAATAAAACACTTATATGTTTGTTTCAACCTTTCTTTTGTAAAGAAACCGTAAAGATTAATTGCAGAATTATCTGTTAATTGATATAATTAAATTAAGAAAGCGCTTCCAATAACATATGAGTGGGAAAGGTGATGCTGTGTTATGATGGACTATCAGTACAGACGACGAGCTTTTCAGAACCTACATGTGGAACAAGAAGAAGCAAAAATTGACCTAAAACAAAAAGTTAAGAAATCCAAATCGATGGTGGCCTCGATAGCCGCGTTTTTTTCTTTTTTTCACCACACTTCTTAAGGAGCTATTATGCTCCTTTTTAATATGGCTTTTTTACGCAAAAAAAACGGGACAAAATGAAATGTCCCGTTAGTAAAATATTTATTAATGACCTGAAGTAGCAGATAAACCTACCCGGTCTATTAGTGTTTTACTCTCATCATTAAGGCCTATAATTTTTACGTTCTTACCGAGTCTTTGGTATTTCATTACGGTTTTAGAGATTGCAGTAACCGCAGATTGATCCCAAATATGAGTGTTACTAAAATCAATGACAATTTCTTTTGGATCATTGTTGTAATCGAATAAATCGACAAAGTGACTCATCGTCCCAAAGAACATTTGTCCAGTAATTTGATAATGCATAACGTCTTCTTTTAAGGTCATTGTTGCTTTGATCTTAGCCATCTTCCAACCGAAGATTAGTGCGCTAAGCACAACCCCAGCTGCTACACCTTTTGCAAGGTCATGTGTGTAGACAACAATCGCAACCGTTACAACCATAACTACTGCATCAGCTCGAGGTATTTTATGAAGTTCCCGGATGGACTGCCAATCAAATGTACCTATGGAAACCATGATCATTACCCCAACAAGAGCAGCCATTGGGATTTGAACAACAACATCTCCAAGTACCATGATCAGGAATAAAAGGAATGTCCCTGCTACTAGTGCTGAAAGCCTTCCCCGTCCACCTGATTTAACGTTAATAACTGATTGTCCAATCATCGCACACCCAGCCATACCACCGAAGAAGCCAGTTATGACGTTTGCAATACCTTGACCCTTCATTTCACGGTTCTTGTTACTCTTTGTATCTGTCATTTCATCAACAATTGTTGCTGTCAGTAGGGACTCTAGGTTACCTACGATTGCCAATGTAAATGCATAAGGCAAGATGATCATGAATGTTTCCCAAGAAAATTCCACTATAGGGATGCTGAAGATCGGTAATGCTCTTGTTATCTCGCCCTGATCACCAACTGTTGCAAGACCGAATCCTCCACCAAATACAACAACTGCTGTAATCACGACAATTGCAAATAATGCGGATGGAATTGCCTTTGTAAAACGAGGTAAAATATAAATGATAGCTAGTGTTGCTGCTACAAATGCATACATTACCCAAGTTACTCCTACAAATTGCTCTAACTGAGCCATAAAGATCAAAATCGCTAAAGCATTAACAAATCCGATAATTACCGCTTGAGGTAAAAAGGAAATATATTTGCCCAACTTAAAGACACCCATTAATATTTGAATGATTCCGGTAAGGATGGTGGCAGCGAATAGATACTGCAATCCGTGATCTGCAACCAATGTAATCATCAGTAAAGCCATCGCTCCAGTTGCAGCAGAAATCATCCCTGGTCGTCCACCTGTGAAGGCGATAACCACGGCAATACAGAAGGACGCATATAATCCTACCATCGGGTCTACACCCGCAATGATAGAGAATGCGATAGCTTCTGGAATGAGGGCTAATGCTACGGTCATACCGGCAAGTACGTCACCACGCACGTTACCAAACCATTCTTGTTTTAAGTTTGCTACGTTCATAGCACACCTCTTTCTTTGTTATTTAGTTTTGTGACTCTCTACTCTCAAGAAAGTCGGGTCCGTTTGCAACAGAAAGAATCATACCATATATTTTCTAAGTTGAAAATCTCGATGAAAACGGGAACATAAGAGTTTACCTCTTACGTTCTCGATTTTTCTTTATATAGCTCTTGTTTTTGTATGCCTGTAAAAAAATAGACAATTAGACAATAAAGAAAGCTCTGTTCATTAAGAACAAAGCTCGTTTCTTTAGTCATTCAATTCGTAGTGACTACCTTTTACAAGATAGAAGATATTTTCGGAAATGTTAGTTGTGTGATCTGCCATACGCTCAATATAACGGCAGATAAAACTTAATTGAGTAATTTCAGGGATCATATCCGGATGGTCTTTTGTCAATTGTAATAACTCACGGATGTTTTGACCATATAGCTCGTCCACTTGATCATCCATGTCAGCTACTTTTTTGGCAAGGACTACATCTTCATCATAGTAGGCCTTTAAAGCAAGAGATAGCATTTCTGTTGCGATGCTATGCATTTTTTCTATCTTTTCAATCTGAATTAATGGTTGAGAATTTTTTCCGATTCTTATCGTCGACTTTGCAATATTCACAGCAAAGTCTGCGATACGTTCAACATCAGTGGAAATTTTGATTGCTACAAATATTCTCCGTAAATCAATCGCCACCGGTTGCTGCTTGGCAATTAGCAGAATGGCAAAGTCATTAATTTCTTCATCCAAACGGTCTGCCTTGTTGTCCTCTTCAATAATCTGAAGGGCTAAATCTACATTTTGATTTGTTAAGGCGTCAATGGATTTTCCCATTGCGATTTCAGCTAAACTTCCGAGTTCCAATAATTTGTCTCTTAACGTTTCTAAATCCACATGAAATTGACGTATTACCACCTGACTCTTCCTCTCTACCTTTATTATCCGAAACGACCTGTAATATAGTCTTCTGTACGCTTATCTGACGGATTGGAGAATAATTTATCTGTTTCAGAATATTCTACCACTTCCCCATTTAAGAAGAAAGCTGTTCTGTCGGATATACGTGCAGCCTGTTGCATGTTGTGCGTAACAATGACGATACTGTAGTCTTTCTTTAATTCTTGAACGAGTTCTTCCACTTTAAGTGTAGAGATAGGATCAAGAGCAGATGTAGGTTCATCCATTAGAATAACGTCCGGCTCGATAGCCAAGCAACGCGCAATACATAAACGCTGTTGTTGTCCACCAGAAAGACCATAGGCATTTTCTTTCAAACGGTCTTTTACTTCATCCCAAATAGCCGCTCCTCGTAAACTCTTTTCAACGATTTCATCAAGTATTTTTTTGTTTCGTATTCCATGAATTCTTGGTCCATATGCAATATTGTCATAAATAGATTTAGGGAATGGATTAGGTTTTTGAAAAACCATACCTACATTGGTTCTTAGTTCTTCTACTTTATACGATTTCCCTAAAATATTTTTTTCACGATATAGGATATCACCAGAAACTTTCACGCTTGGTACTAATTCCACCATACGATTTAATGTTTTAATATAAGTGGATTTACCGCAACCGGATGGTCCGATGATTGCTGTCACTTCATTTTCGTAAATCGGCAAGTTAATGTTCTTCAATGCCAAGTTTTCACCGTACCAAAGGTTTAAATCTTTTGTATCATAGACAACTTTTTTGTCTTTTGGAGTGTTGGTTGTAAAAGAAGTATTGTTCTTCGTTTCACGTTCAGGCACTGCAATTTGCATAGATGATTCCTCCTAGGATTAAAATCTTCTCTGAAACTTATTTCGAATAATGACCGCAATGGAATTCATGACTAATAAAATGAAAAGTAATACCACGATAGTAGCTGCTGCAAGGTTCGCATATTCTGCTACAAGAGCCGCGTCAATTGTCCAATAGTAAATTTGCATTGGAAGCACCGTGAACTTATCAAAAATCCCTTCTGGTAGCGGAATCAATAGTGCAGGAATACCCAATACGACTAGTGGAGCAGTTTCCCCGATTGCACGGGACAACGCTAGAATAACTCCTGTTAAAATACCCGGTAATGAAGCCGGCAAAACGATATTCTTGATTGTTTGCCATTTTGTTGCACCCATTCCATAGGATGCTTCTCTTAAATAACCAGGAACAGAACGAATCGCTTCTTGACTTGCCACTACAACGATAGGAAGAACTAAAAGTGCCATTGTAAGACCACCGGCTAGTACGATGTTCCCAAGTCCTGCCGCTCTTACAAAGATAGTTAATCCCAAGATACCAAATACAATCGAAGGTACACCTGCTAAGTTTGATATATTTGTCTGTAAAAAGCGTTGTAGGCGTCCTTTTTTTGCATACTCTTCTAAATAAATAGCTGTACCAACACCAAGAAACAAAGTAATTGGTGCAACAACTAGCATCAGCCATAAAGTACCCATGATGGCACCCATGATTCCAGCTCGATCTGCCATAGTAGACAGTTTATTCGTTATAAATTGAAGATCAATCCAACCCATACTTTGTGAAATAACACGGTAAAACAAAATTACGAGTACAACAAGACCAATCAGTGTTGCCGCTAAAAATAAAGATTTAGCAATATTGTTCACCGTTAATCTTGAATTCATCTTCTTTTGTACTTGTGCTGCATCAACATACTTCATCTTAATATTCCTCCCTATACTTGCGAGAGATATACTGGGCGATTAAGTTCATTATTAGTGTAAACACGAACAAGGTCATCGCAACAGCATACAAGCTATAATATAAAGTTGAACCAGCTGGTGCATCTCCACCGGTTACTTCCACAATGTATGCAGTCATCGTTTGCATAGATTGTGTAATGTCAAACGTAAAATTCTTGGTACTTCCGCTCGCAATCGTTACAATCATCGTTTCACCGATTGCACGGGAAATAGCCAGAACAAATGATGCGACAATTCCAGACATAGCAGCAGGAACCACCACTTTCCAAGCTACCTCAAGTTTCGTTGATCCAAGTGCTAACGCTCCCTCTCTCATTGCATTAGGAACAGAGCTCATTGCATCTTCTGATAAGGAGGCAACCATCGGAATGATCATAATTCCCATTACTATTCCTGGACTGAGGATATTAGTTGGTTCTAAACCAGGAATGATTGCTCGTAAAATAGGGGTTACAAATGTGAATGCAAAGAAACCGTAAACGATTGTTGGAATACCTGCTAGCACCTCAAGAATAGGTTTTAAGATTCTTCTTACTCTATCAGAGGCATATTCGCTTAGGTAGACTGCACTCATTAAACCAATAGGGATAGCTACAGCCATGGCAATGACAGAAGAAATAATTGTACCTGTCAATAGCGGGAGAACACCAAATTGAGCATTTTCTCCCAAAGGCTTAAGTTTAGTCCCTGTAAAGAAATCAAGAAATGGAACTGCTTTAAAAAATTCAACTGTTTCAAAAAGTAATGTAAGAATAATACCTAATGTTGTAAAAATAGAAATCGTAGCAATAACCATTAAAAACTTTGGTATAAATGCTTCTATTAACCGGTTAGTATTTAGAGTTGTCTTTTTCTCATTGATTAACTCTCTTACATTGACACCGTCTTTATGCTTAGCCAATTTGAAATACCCCTTTCATCTTAAAACAAGGTTCATCCAAAGCTTGTTTTAAAAAACATAGAGGAAGATGAGCAGCCTCTATAGCTCCCCATCTCCCTGGAAACTTACTTTAAACCTTCAAGTTCTTCCACATAAGTGTTGATTTGTTCATCAGTTAGCGGAGCAAATCCAGTATCCGCTGCAACAGCTTGTGCATTTTTCATTGTGTAAATTGCGTAATCCAATACTTGAGGTTTTTCTTTAGCCATATTTGTATTCAGGTAAGTGAATACTGGACGTGTAAAGCCTGCATAATCTCCGTCTTCAGCAATAGTGTCAAGGGATGGTGCAACTGGTCCATTACCAAAGTCAACATTTACAGCTGTTAATTTATCTTGGTTGCTTTCATAGTAACCATAACCGAAGAATCCGATTGCGTTTTTATCTTTAGAAACAAGATCTACAAGAGTAGAGTATTCTTGTTGTAAGTTAGTACCTTCAGCTAAATCTTTTTCTTCAAGGATAACTTCCCAGAAGAATTCATATGTTCCGTGGTTTTCGTTAGGGCCGTAAGTTTTAATTGGCTCATCCGGGAATTCAGGACGTACATCAGACCAGTTTTTCTTTCCGCCTTCTGCTAAGAAGATGTCAATGATTTCTTGTTCTGTAAGTTCTGTAGCCCAGTCATTTTCTTTATTAATTACGATTGTTAATCCGTCAAGTGCTACTTTAAGTTCTTTTACATCAATTCCAAGCTCTTCAGCTTGTGCTTTTTCTTCATCTTTGATAGCGCGAGAAGCGTCGTTGAAATCCGTTCCATCTTCTACTAGGAATTTCTTAAATCCTGCAGATGTACCAGCACGACTCACTTCAACAGATACACCCTCTTGAGCTTCTGTCATGTATTTTTCAGCCATTACAGACATGAAAGGAAATACTGTACCAGATCCATCAATTACTACGCTACCTTCAAGTTCTTCTCCGCCTTCAGCAGATGCTCCTTCTGAAGTTCCTTCGTTACCACCGTTGTTGTTTGCATTCCCACATGCTGCAGCGAATACTGCAAGTGATGCAACGATAGCTAGTAATAAAAAACGTTTGAAGCTTTTCATTTCTTAATTCCCCCTAAGGTTTTTGTTTTGTTGATGTTTCTGTTTATCTTGCCCTACGAGTAATAGAATATAACTTGTGTGTTAACTGGGTATGAATCAAGTGTAAAGGTTTTGTAAATGTCGTTTTTTCTGTAGTTTTATCGGGAATAATGGGGGAATTTAGTATAAGATTGCTATTGCAAAATATAAAAAGTGGCATAAAGACACAAAAAAGCACTCCGCATTGGAGTGCTTTTCTACTATTGTTCTGTATCTTCGTTGTTACTCTCTTCTTCAGCTTCATCTGTTTGTTCTTCTTCTGGTTTTTCTTTAGCTCGTTCTTTCTTTAAGGTGAAGTAAGCATCCATAACCGCATCTCCAATACGGGTGCTTATTCCTCCCGTTACATTAAAGTCTGTAGATGCATAAGGCACCATGATAGCAAATGCAATTTCTGGATCATCATAAGGAGCATAACCTACTAAATTAAAGTTAAGCGTTTCATAGGAGCGCCTTTCTCCATTAGGAAGGTACTCAATATACCTTGACTCTGCTGTCCCTGATTTTCCTGCAGGTTTATATTGCTTCATTTTTGAACTACTCGCAGTTCCTCTTGCTCCATGATAAACCCTAATAAAGCCGTCTTGAACTCGTTTAATATGATTATCTGACATATCTACTCTGTTCAACACTTGGGGTTGGAAGGGCTCCACTAATCGTCCCAAACCTTCTCCATCATTATTAGGTTCTCTTATTTCTCTGACCAATTGTGGCTTCATTCTATAGCCACCGTTGGCAATAGTAGAAACATATTGGGCCAATTGCAAAGTAGTATAAGTATCATACTGTCCAATTGATAAATCCAGAAGTAAACCTGGGATACTGGTATCTGTGCCTTCAACTCCTGAAGATTCCCTAGGAAGGTCTATGCCAGTTTCCACCCCTAATCCAAATTGGGCTAAATATGATCTGAATGTATCATAGGCTGCTGGAGGGATAAATAATGGCTGCCTTGGCTGGTAATTAGCACCAGCAATAGCCATTGCAATCCTAAACATATACACGTTAGAGGACCTTTCAAGAGCTGTTAAATCATTAATGCTCCCCATATTTGTGTATGAAGCTTTTTTAAGTGCTTCATTTCCACGCCCGATATATACTGGCGCGTCATATAGATAAGAACCTGGTTGGATAACGCCATGCTGGAAACCAGCAAGCACCGAGGCTCCTTTCACAGTTGAACCCGGCTCATATGCTTCTTGGATGGCACCTAACGCATTATCGTAAACCTTCAATTGACCATCTTCTTCATCACGAATTAATTGTTTTCCAGCAAGCGACAGGACTTCTCCTGTTTTTGGGTTCATAACAACCACAAAAGCTCTGTCTAGAAATCTTGCCTTAGCACTTGGAGTCGCTCTTGTTTGAAGCATTTCTTCAATTAATACTTCTTCCACTTTTTGCTGAAATTCCATATCAATCGACAAGATTAAATCCTTTCCACGTTGCCCGTCATAAACTTTTTCCTGATGCAGCAAGTTACCACCAGTGTCCGTGACATTACGAACTCTTGCTTTTTGTCCTTGCAAAACATTTTCATATTGTGATTCAAGTTGCGACGTCCCAATTCGATCATTTCGACTATAACCACGCGCTAGAAATTCATCTACTTTCTCACTCGGTATACCAGACTCTGAGGTTGAAACTTTTCCAAAAACAGAATCAAGGGTAGATCCATACGCATAAGATCGGATAAAATCTGTTGTAATATCAACACCTGGCAAATCTGCAAGCATTTCACTAACCATTGCAAATTCCTTAGCAGTTACATCTTGATTCTTTACAATCTGAGGAGTAAGAGCATAGCCTTTGTTAAACTCACGAAAGATAGCCAATACTTCTTTTTCCTCTTCAGTGATTTCCGCTAATTGTTCTTTCGTAATTCTCTTCAACTGCAAATCGTACAATTCACTTTCTTCTATTTCACCATCAGCTACCTTTTTACGATCTTTATCTGTAATCAATTCGGCAGCTTCTTCAGGACGAGTCAAAATCCAATAGTCTTTCTCATCACGCTCCTGAATTTTATTGGTATCCATCGTAATAATTTCGGCTAGTTTTTTTGCAACCTCTAACTGCTCTTTCGGAGTAGTGGATTGCATACGCGTATATGTAATCGCGTTTAAAGGAGTGTTGTCAACCACCACTTTTTGATTGCGATCATAAATCTTCCCTCTTGGGACTAAAGTATTCACCGTTACATTTTCCGTTCGATCTACCTCTTTGCGGAAATCTTCCCCAAACACGATTTGGACAAATCCTAGTCTTAAAATAAGAGCTGAGAACAGTAAAAAAACCGCAAAAAATAAAAGGTTTAAGCGCGAGGGGACATAATTCTTCTTTTTCTTTTTTTGCTTTTGATTGGTCATACTTTACACCTTTTCATTAATTATTTCGAGAGGCTCATATAAGCAACATGTTTTATAAAAAGTAAGAGACACCTACGTTAGTCTGTATAGGTGTCTGTGTCTTTATCTATTGTATAGGAAAACTCAATAAATTTCTATTATTAAATCCCTTTTAAGGAGTTGATTCTCCTTCGCCATCTCGTAAAGTTGTCACAATTGGATGCGGTTCTTCCTTTGGAGTAGGTACGGCTTCCAATTCTACCTTTCTGACGAATGGATAAATCAAGGCGTGTCCTGCACCAATTACGCACATAAGAATCGGGATGCTCTTTTGCGTATCAAAAAAGATAACGGCAATCAGAAACAGGATAATAGAAGAGATACGACCTAAATTCAAGAATATTTCCCTTACAACGATATATTCGATACGCATTTCTGCTGCTTTCCAGCCTCTTCCGATTACATCATATGTTAAAGATACATACGGAACAAGTAACAATGGATAGGCGATTGCAATGGTGACTGCATACATAAGCAGCTTCACATAAGTGAGTTCAAAGATGAGAAAGAATATCGCCCCATACAATATAAGTCCTCCAAGTAGGATCGCTTTCTTCCTGAACTCTTTTTTTATAAGCCTTGTCGCTAGATAGTAACAAACAAATGCCACTGCTGAATTTAGCAAGCCAAATGTTCCAAGGGCCAATTCACTGTTGGTTGTGATAAATACCAATACGGAAATGGCAAAAAGGAACGTACCTTCACGTAACCCTTGGAAGAAGTGTGCATTCGTTATGTATCCCCAGTTTGCATTGTTTTTTCGTTCCTGCAAAATGCGTCGGAGCTCAAAGTTACCTTCCGCCCCTCGCCTTTGTAAAAATAAACTTAAAATCACCGCAGCAAAAAACAAAATTAGGGAAATAGTGAAAATTACGGTATATCCTGTGAACTTTTCTAATGTAGAAATAATGTATCCTGCGGCTATTGGTCCTATCATCCCACCTACTGAAGTCAAAATCCCTAAAAATCCGTTGAAGAAGTCTCTCGTTTCCGGCTCTGTAATTTCAAAGGTCAATACATTGAAAGCAAGCCAGTAAAAGCCATAACCAATTCCAAGTAGCGCTCCAAGTAGCAATAAGTAGGTAGAAGCCTTATCACCAATAAACAAAACAAACAAATAAAAAAGTGCTAAGAATACGACTCCTAAACGTAGCACAATGACTCTGTCAATTTTTTTTGCCCATCTTCCTGCCAGTATGAATGTTAGTGGCTGAAAGACGACTATTGCTAAATTGTAGAAGCCGAGGTCGCTGAATTCTCCTGATTGCTTCCATAGGTATACATTTACGAATGTATTGGATAGGGCGATACTGAGAGAGTAAAGTCCACCGATGATTAAGAGTAGCATCAGGTCTTTGTTTATTTCGACATCGCCGATTAGTTTTTTTAGTTGCTGCCATTATTACCCCGCTCCTTTATCTACGTTTATTGTGGCTTAAAGGAGTGGGAGTTATGTACTTTGATTTTTTTGGACATCTGAGTAGGTTCTGGTATACGCCGCTGTTGATTTCCGCAAATGGCTTCGCTTTCCTAGGGGCGCTGCTGGAGCCTCCTCGGCTACGCCTGTGGGGTCTCCACCTAGCGCTATCTCCCTCAGGAGTCTTCGCCTTTTGCTCCAATCAACAGCTATAGAACAAATAAAAAATAAAAACCCCCATCCACTTAGGGATGAGAGTTTTTGGTTTGGTAATTATTTTGCTTCGTTGTAAAGTTTTCCTACTACATCCCAGTTGATTACGTTGAAGAATGCGTTGATGTAGTCAGGACGGCGGTTTTGGTAGTTTAGGTAGTAAGCGTGCTCCCAAACGTCAAGTCCTAGAACTGGAGTCTTGCCTTCCATTAATGGAGAGTCTTGGTTTGGTGTGCTTGTGATTTCAAGTTCACCGTTGTTTACTACTAACCATGCCCAACCAGATCCGAAACGAGTAGCTGCAGCTTTAGCGAATTCGTCTTTGAAGTTTTCAAAGCTACCGAATTTGCTAGTTAAAGCGTCTGCCAATTCTCCGTTTGGAGACGTAGCGCCACCTGGAGTCAAGATGTTCCAGAAAAGGCTGTGGTTCGCGTGTCCACCACCGTGGTTGCGTACAGCTGTTTTAATGTTTTCAGGAACTGCGTCCATGTTGGAGATTAACTCCTCTACACTTTTACCTTGAAGTTCTGCTTGTCCTTCAAGTGCAGCGTTAATACCTGTTACGTAAGTATTGTGATGCTTCGTGTGGTGAATGTTCATTGTTTCTTTGTCGATGTGAGGCTCCAATGCGTCGTATGCATAAGGTAATTGTGGTAGTTCGTATGCCATAATTATCTCCTCCTAATTGTTATGTATGAATATTATTGAATCAAAAAAGCATGACCCTTTTGATCCGTTAGTTTCAGATTACCAAAACTTGCACAATCTTTCAATTAATCTGCTCGCCTACATTAAATTATTTATTTTGGACTAGATAGATAACTCTTGCGACAAGCGATACATACTTTCATCAATCTTGTGCGGCATGGAGAATACTTCATCAAAAGAATAATCAACAATCTGATTTTTTTCCATTCCCACTGCCCTGCCTGCTTTTCCATCCATCAATAGTTCAACAGCACGTCCGCCAAGACGACTTGAAAGAACTCGGTCAAATGCAGTTGGTGTTCCGCCTCTTTGGATATGACCAAGAACAGAAACACGAGTTTCTAATTGTGTTTCTCTTTCAATCAGTTTAGCAAAATCCACTCCACTGCTCACGCCTTCTGCAAGGACAATGATGGTATGCTTTTTCCCTCGTTTTTGCCCGCTCTTAATTCGACCTACTACGTCCTCTAGCTTAAACCCTATCTCTGGAATGATAATAGTTTCTGCTCCACCTGCAAGACCTGCCCATAATGCGATGTCTCCTGCATGGCGACCCATAACTTCAATAATGAAAGTACGTTCGTGGGAGGTGGCGGTATCTCTAATTTTATCTATTGCATCAATGACAGTGTGAAGGGCCGTATTAAAACCGATGGTATAATCTGTCCCCGCAATATCGTTGTCAATGGTTCCTGGCAAGCCGATACATGGAAAGCCATGTTCTGTAAGCTTTTGAGCTCCACGGTATGAACCATCTCCCCCAATAACTACAAGCCCTTCTATTCCATGTTTCTTCAACTGCTCAATTCCTTTTTGCTGGCCTTCTAGTGTTTTGAACTCTTCACTTCTAGCCGTATATAAAACAGTTCCACCTCGGTGGATGATATCACCTACAGATCCAAGCTCTAACTTTTTAATATTTCCCGCCATAAGTCCTGCATACCCCTGATAGATGCCATATACATTTAAGTTGTGGTAAATCGCTTTTCTTACTACAGCCCTGACAGCCGCATTCATTCCAGGCGAGTCACCGCCACTTGTTAAGACTCCAATCGTTTTCAAATCACCCACTCCTTCTTCGCACATATAATTGCTATAACACAAATGTACTTCTTTTAAACACTTCTAGTATAACCTTGTTTAGATGAAAATAAAGAATACAATAATCATAATCCCCTGGATAATTCCTTTAACCAATGCACTGCTGAATAGGCCGACCACAGATCCAAACCCTGCTTTCATGGAAGCTTTTAACCCATTTCTATTAAATAAAAGTTCCCCGATAACCGCTCCCAAGAATGGCCCTAAAATAATACCTGCTACTGGTATAACAAACGGACCAATCAATAATCCGATCGTACTCCCCCAAATAGATGCGTTACTTCCTCCAAACTTTTTCACACCTAACAGGTTCGCAAAGTAGTCCGCGACAAATAGTAAAATGACAAATAAAACAGTGATGGTCCAGAATAGAAAAGTCAACTCTTCAAAAGAGAAAAATACTCCATAAAGGAGAAAACCTCCAACTAAAAAGAGTACACTTGGAATGATTGGATAGACCAGCCCAACAAAAGCAATGACAAATAATGCAATGATTATAGTCCAATACAGGATTTCCATCCTTAAACCTCCTTCAAACATTTTAAAAAAACCAGACCCGTAAGAGTCTGGTTTTAATTATACGTTATAACCTATTATAAAGTTTCGTGATCTTCTCCTAGAACTGCTTCCGCAATATTTACAGCATGGTCCCCGATACGCTCTAGGTTACTGATAATATCAACAAACACAATTCCAGCTTGACCGGAACATAATCCCTCATTCATACGCAAGATATGTTTCTTACGAAGAGAACGTTCCATTTTATCGATTTTGTCTTCTTTTAATCTTACTTCATTCGCTAAATCTTTATTATTCGTTCTTAAAGCTTCAATAGCTTCTTTGACAGTTGATTGAGTCAGCGTGAACATTTCTTCAAGGTCTTTATCAGCTGCCTCAGTTAACTCCACTTTATTGGCGATTTGATAATCCACTAATTCCACAATGTTTTCGAAGTGGTCACCGATTCTCTCAATATCACGGACTGTATCCATAAGAACAGAATGTTCTTCTGACTCATTATCAGATAGTGAAGCAGAAGAAAGTTTAACAAGGTAATCAGTGATTTTTCTATCAAGGTTATTGATCGCATCCTCGATGGAGTACGCTTGTTCTGAATATTTAGATGTACCCGTTTTTAAATAATTGTGTGTAGAGTCTAGACCCACTATAGAAAACTCACCCATTCTTAACACTTCTTCTTTAGCTTGACCTAAAGCAAGTGATGGGGATTGTTCAATGAAAATAGGATCCAGGTGCTTCGCTTTATATTCGACAATCGCATCATCGCCAGGAATTATTTTTGTAACGATTAATGCAAGTAAGCCGATAAACGGAAATTGAATGATTACATTGGCTATGTTAAAGGAACCATGCGCGAATGCAATTGTCATTTCAGGATTTAAATCTAACGTACTTTGTAAGAACAAAATGAATTTCTCAAAAGGTATTAACAACAGTATAACAATCGCTGTTCCTAGTAGGTTAAATACCACATGGGATAATGCAGCACGTCTTGCGGCAACAGATGCCCCAATTGCAGCCAATACAGCTGTGATAGTTGTTCCGATATTGTCCCCGAAAAGAACCGGCAAGGCAGCATCTAAGCTTATTGCTCCTTGACCATATAATTCCTGTAGTATTCCAATAGTTGCGCTGGAACTTTGTACAATTACTGTGAACACTGTACCAACAACAACACCAAGAATTGGATTATCACTCATAGTTACAGTTAAATCAGTAAATGTTTGAAGTTCACGTAATGGTTTTAACCCATCACCCATCGTTTTAAGTCCGTAGAACAAAGCTCCGAATCCGAATACAATTTGACCAAAGTATTGAATTTTTTGTTTTTTGAAGAAGAAAAGCAATACAGCACCAGCAGCAATAATAGGTAATGCATACTCGTCTATCTTAATACCGATAATAAACGCTGTTACTGTTGTACCAATGTTTGCACCCATAATTACACCAATCGCTTGGCGCAACGTCATGAAACCAGCACTAACAAGACCTACCGTTAGGGCAGTGGTTCCTGAACTCGTTTGAAGTAAGATCGTTACAAGAATACCCGCCAATACACCCATAAACGGATTGGTTGTAAAACGATCCAAGATATCTCTCAGCTTATCGCCAGCTGATTTTTGCAGTCCGTCACCCATGTATTTAATTCCGAAAAGGAAAATACCCAGACCACCAACAAATTCAAATATTAACCTCTGAACATCCAAGTCCAATACATTCAACCCCTTAATCAAAAACAATTTAATATCGACAAAAATCTACAAAACCAAATACAATTATTAACCTAATATGATTCTAATGTAAATAGAATTTATGATAAATTTACATTATCTTTACAAACCGTAACTTGAAATTTACATTAGTAATTGTTAAGGAATTAATTATTGTTCACATACCCAATTTAAGGTAACATAAAATTGGCATATTACATTAAAAAGGACTGATAGGAATTGAATATCTTCTCTCAATTTGTAAAGAGCTTGTATTCCCCGAAAGCAATGGCCTCCTTTCGCTTTCAAGGAATAGGCAAAACCATCCTGTACGTATTTTTTCTCGTCCTTATCACTTCTATTCCCATGTTTATCACTTTTGGAACTAGTGCAGTGAAATTAGTAAATAGTACAGAAGAATTTTTGCAAAACGAAACACCAGACTTTTATATACAGGACGGAGAATTTATTGCTGATGTAGAGGAACCATTTATAGCTGACGAACAAGGCTTTACCATTATATTGGATCCTGAAAGTGAATTATCCATAGATGAGATAAGCTCCTACGGTGAAGTTGTCGCCATCCAATCTAAGGAGATTATTTTTAAAGGGGCTGGACAGACAGACTTTGTCCCTCTGAGTGATTTCCAAGGAACAGAAGTAACTAAAGAAAACTTGCTTCAGTTCATGGATTCTGTAGGAAGTGCATTCCCTATTATCATTACTGTTTTATTGTTAGTAGGTTATCTGTTTTTTGCTGCTACTAAATTCGTTCAGATCTCTATTTTAGGTTTGTTTGGATTACTCCTTAAAAATGTGTTGAATAGAAATAAATTGCACTATCGCCATACATGGGTTTTGGCTGCTTATGCAGTCACGCTTCCAACGTTTATTTTCACCCTCATGCAGGCAAGTGGTTTGGTTCTTCCTTTTTCATCATTAATAAGCTTTGCAGTGTCTCTTTTTGTTCTATATCTCATTATTAAAGAAGTTAAAGTTAAGAAACCGACTCCTCCAATTAATTAGTAAATGGCACCGACAGATTGCACATAATTTGTCGGTGTTTTTTGGTTATTTTTTTCGCGGACAAGCATATAGTTAAGTAAGCTTGACTGAGGAGGAAAATAAAAATGATCCGATTATTCATTGCAGCTCTCATTCTCGTCACCATATACAGCATCTACTACGATTTATCATCCGGTACCATTCCTGAGCCCGCTACTCCTGTTATTGCACCTGTTTCAACAACAAACCCTGATACGGAAACAGAAAGTTCCGCCATGTCCTCACCTACTAACAACCTTTACATAGAAGTAGAAATAAAGGCCGGCGATACAGTATTGACCGTCGCAGAGAAAATCGCAAACAAACCCATTCCAGTTTCCATCACACAACTTATAGAAGACTTCCAAAACCTAAACGAAGGCATCACCCCAGAAAAAATTCAAATCGGCAAAACCTACAAGTTTCCTGTCTACTAGCAGCCAGGAAACTTTTACTTTAAATATATTGAGCAATAGACACCCCAGTTGATTGTAGTGGAAGGCGCGCAGACCCCCGCGGGAGGAAGGGTCAAGTGAGACGCTGAATCAAAGAAGCCACTGAAAAACTGAAATCACGTGTACTTAATGATTTTTAGCTGTTGATTGGAGCAAAAGGCGCAGATAGCGGTAGCTTGAGACCCCGCAGCGAATGCGAGAAGGCTCAAGCACCGCCCCCTAGGAAAGCGAAGCGCCTGGAACGGAAATCAACAGTTAGTCCCACTCTACTGAGAGTCAGGAAACTTTTTCACTTGTCAGATGTGGTTGCGATTGTTAAAATATGTTGGGAGTTAGTGGATAATACTAGCTTTTTCTCTCATTACAAGCTAATCTTATGAAAGAAAGATGTTTTGATCTGTAGATCATTCCTAAAGGAGCGATTCACTCGTGAATGAAATAATACATCGTACAAAAACCCGCCCAGTTAAAGTCGGAGACATAACAATCGGCGGCAGTAACGAACTATTTATCCAAAGTATGACAACCACCAAAACTCATGACGTAGAGGCAACGGTTGCAGAAATAAAGCGATTGGAAGAAGCAGGCTGTCAAGTAGTCCGTGTTGCATGCCCGGATGAGCGTGCAGCAAACGCCATCGCAGACATAAAAAAACAAATCAACATTCCGCTAGTTGTGGACATCCATTTTGATTACAAACTGGCACTTAAAGCCATTGAAGGCGGAGCAGACAAAATCCGTATCAACCCCGGTAACATTGGTCGCCGAGAAAAGGTGGAAGCGGTTGTAAAAGCATGTAAAGAAAAAGGGATTCCCATTCGTATCGGTGTTAATGCAGGTTCCTTGGAAAAGCGTATCATCGAAAAATACGGTTACCCTACAGCAGACGGAATGGTGGAAAGTGCACTTCACCACATCAAAATATTAGAAGACCTTGATTTCCACGATATCATTGTTTCCATGAAGGCTTCAGATGTGAACCTTGCCATTGAAGCATACGAAAAAGCAGCAAAAGCTTTTGACTACCCGCTTCATTTGGGTATCACAGAGTCTGGTACACTTTTTGCAGGAACAGTGAAAAGTGCTGCCGGGTTGGGAGCGATTTTAAGCAAGGGAATCGGTAACACATTACGTATTTCCTTAAGTGCAGATCCTGTGGAGGAAGTAAAGGTTGCTCGTGAATTATTGAAGTCATTTGGCTTATCTTCTAACGCAGCTACACTTATTTCATGTCCTACATGTGGACGTATTGAAATTGACCTGATTAGTATCGCAAATGAAGTAGAGGAATACATTTCTACCATAAAGGCGCCAATTAAAGTAGCCGTACTCGGTTGTGCGGTAAACGGACCTGGTGAAGCACGTGAGGCAGATATCGGGATTGCAGGTGCACGTAACGAAGGGTTACTTTTCCGCAAAGGAGAAATTGTCCGTAAAGTACCTGAAGCTACCATGGTGGAAGAACTGAAAAAAGAAATCGATAAAATTGCAGAAGAATATTTTGCAAAGCAAGAGGAAGAAAAGGCAAAAGCTTGACACCAATAGGTGCCAAGCTTTTTTGCTGCCGTTAAATGGATGAACCATTTAGGTGGTGTTAAAACAATGGTAATACAAAAATCCCAACAACAATGGAAACGACACCGATTCCGATTGCCCATGCTCCTAACCCTGTTGCCCCACGTTTGCGGGCAATAAAGCCGACGATAATACCGGCAGCTCCCATAATGATTGGCAGAAAGAACAACGAAAGGGTAGATAAGGCTAACCCTAGAATCCCAAGTCCTCGTCCACTCATTCCCATTACGTCACTGCGCTCTTCTTCAAAAATTGCTTCTCGTTCCCTGCTTCTATCTGATTGTACAACAGGAGGCACTGCAACCTCAGCTGCATGCTCTTCTAAAAAGTCCCGATGTCCCTTCGCTCTAGAAACATGAGGTTCTTCATAAGCCAAGTCTGAATCAAAACGGTCAAGTTTCTCTTCGTTTTTCTCAAATTCACTTGCCATTCGTATCCCTCGCTTTCTTAAGAAGTTAGGAGCATTATTTAGTATGAGCAAAAAAGGCTAAATCATGGATGTCAATCTTTGTTAAGTTTTGTCATCTCTCCATTTTTAAATCAATCAACAAAATAACAGATAAAAGGACAAAATATGATAAAATAAATGTAGCAATAGGACTGGAGGCAATTATGAGAAAAAGATTCGGAATTGATATTGACGGGACGTTAACTTGCCCTTCTACTTTTGTACCCTTCATCAATAAAACATTGAAAAAAAATATAACCCTTGAAGATATGAAACAATATGATTTGACCCCTCTTATGGGCTTAGATGAAGCTGGCTTTTGGAAATGGATGGACGAAATGGAGCCGATTATTTATAAAGATGCCCCTCTCGCTACAGGAGCAAAGTCTATTGTGCAACGGTGGAAAAATGATTTTGATCTTTATTTTATCAGCGCCCGCAGAAACCACCTTTTTGAAGTGACAGAGAACTGGTTTTCCAAACAGGAGATAGACTACGATCACCTAGAATTAATCGGTACACACAATAAAATTGCTGCCGTTAAAAAACATAAGATAGAGCTATTTTTTGAAGATAAACATGATAACGCATGTGACATAAGCGAAGAATGTAACATACCAGTCATTTTATTTGATACCCCATACAATAGGGAACCAGTACCTGCAACTGTTCACAGAGTTTCAAATTGGAAAGAAGCAGATCTAAAAGTGCAATCATTGCTTCATACAATCAGCGTTTCCCGATAAACATCATAATAAAGGAGAGTGGATATCCCACTCTCCTTTTTATTTAGATCGAGACATCGCAAGCAGAAGTTGGCTTTCAATCGCCTTCACAAAGTCTTCTGTGCTAATATCTGTTCTTTCTGATCCCATTTCTCGAATCAAAATCATAATGTCAACAAGATCCTCTCTTTTTAAAGAGGAAAGCTGTCTATTCTTCGCTGTCATCTCATACACCCTTATGCATCTTTTAAAACATGTTTCGTGTATAACCGCCCATTTTCAGAGGGCACACATGTAAAATGGGTGGTAATTACTATATATGAGATAATCCCAAATTTGTTACTTTAGACACATTCCGGGCACTTTCCATAGATCTCAAATTTATGACCTGTGATATCATAGCCTTTTAAGTTCTCCTCAAGGTCCTGCATCGGACAGGTTTCTATTTCCTTTGTTTTACCACACAACATGCAGATGAAGTGATGATGATGATGTTTGGTAGAGCATGTAAAACGGAAGTGTTTTTCACCGGAAAGCTCTGTGCTTTCTAATATCCCCAACTCCACAAATACTCCAAGATTACGATAGATGGTGTCAAAGCTTAAACCAGGATAATTGTCCTTCATGGAATCGAGAACATCTTTTGCAGTCAAATACTTATCTTCTGTTGCAAACAATTCAAGCATTTCCTGTCTTTTTCCTGTATATTTATATCCTTTATCTTTCATAAGAGTAAGTGCCTGTGTTACATTCATTATTTTACACCCCTTATTTTATTCCAGAGAATGGTGACAATCAAAATGAGAACCGATAAGATTACAATAGTTCCTCCTGGAGCAAGATCAAAATAAAAAGATGAGATTAAACCGCCAATTACGGCAATTTCTCCAAAAACTATAGCCAACACTATGGTTTGTTTGAAACCTCTGCTTAACCTCATGCTTGCAGCTACAGGTAAGGTCATAAGGGAAGAAACTAAAAGGATACCGACAATTCGCATAGAAGCTGCAATAACAAGTGCCACCATAATGATGAATATTAGATGAAATACTCGTGCATTCACACCCGACACCTTGGCATGTTCTTCATCAAACGAAAGGATAAAAAATTCTTTGTAAAATAAAATGATGGTGAGGAGTACCCCTATAGTTACGATAAAAACAGTCCAAAAATCAGTTGATGTAACAGCACTTACACTCCCAAATAAAAAGTTGAAAAGATCTGTATTAAATCCATCCGCAAGCGAAATAAAGATTACACCAAGACCAATCCCAGAAGACAAAATGATCGGAATAGCTAGCTCTTGGTAGTGTTTATATACTCCACGCAGTTTTTCTATAAACAATGCACCTGTTACTGAAAACGCCATCCCGAAATAAATAGGACTCACACCGACCATTAACCCGAAACGCTTTTCCACCAGCAAGCTTGCTGCGATTCCAGCCAAGGTTACATGGCTTAAGGCGTCCGCGATCAATGAAAGTCTCCTTACCACGACAAAAACACCTAATAGAGGTGCCAAAAAGCCAATCAAGATTCCTGTATAAAATGCATTTCTTAAAAATTCAAATTGCATAAAAGCTGATATCATTACATATGCCCTCCATCGTGGTGATGGTGATCATGACTAAGAACATGTACATCATGCCCGTAAAACTGTGAAAGGTCTTTAGTGCGCAACTTTTCAAATTCATCTGTCACACCGTGAAAATGTAGATTTTTGTTCAAGCAGGCCACATGTGTCACTTTTTCTGTAATAGTTCCTACATCATGTGTGACCAAGATCAGCGTGATGCCTAGTTTTTTGTTCAAGTGGGAAAGCATGGAGTAGAAGTTTTGTACATTCTTTATATCCACTCCGACTGTAGGCTCATCCAAAATTAATAGCTCCGGTTCACTCACCAGTGCCCTTGCTATAAAGACACGTTGTTGCTGCCCTCCGGATAAGTCACCTATATTTCTATCTGTAAAGTCCTCCATCCCTACTGCCCTTATAGCTTCTAAGACTTGCTTTTTGTGTTGTTTATTAAAGAAGCGCAATAAGCCAACCTTTGAAACCAGACCTGTTGAAACTACTTCAAAGACGGTTGCCGGAAAACCGGAATTGAAACTGTTCGCCTTCTGGGAAACAAAACCGATTTTGCTCCAATCTTTAAACTTGCGGATATCCTTTCCAAACAATTCGATGGTTCCCTTTTGAGGACGCAAGAGTCCAAGGATACACTTTAAAAGTGTTGATTTACCAGAACCATTCGGACCAACTAATCCAAGGAAAGCTCCTTTTGGTATGCTTAAATTTATATTTTCAATGACGTTTTGTTTTTCATATTTATAGGATAGTTCCTTGATTTCGAGTACATTTTCCAACATTATCACACCTTAAAAGATAAGAATCATTACGATTTTATAACAATAAGTTAGTATACAACAGCTGAGAGTAAAAGTAAATAAAGAGGCTTAGCCGCAACAAAAAAAGCCCTATTCAGGCTTTTCCTTTAAGAGTGGCAATCGGTAGCAAAAGGTGGAACCTTCCCCTAATTTGCTGTCGATGAATAACTCCCCATCATGGTCTTCTATTATCTTTTTACATAGCGGAATGCCTAATCCATTTCCCTTTTCTTTTGTTGTGAAAAACGGTTTGCCAATGCGATCTAATACATCTTCAGCCATCCCTTTCCCGTTGTCTACGACGGTAATTTCATAGAAGGTATCTGACTTCTTAGCTCGCAATAGAAACAGCTTGTTTTTCTGTTCCGGTGAGAAAGCTTCAATGGCATTTCTTAAAAAATTCAGCATAACTTGCTTAATCATGGCCTCATTGACCAATACCTGCTCATCCACTTCTTCAATTTCAAAGTCAAAATCTATATTATGTAATAAGCACTCTGATTGAAAAATATACACCAATGATTGAAAGATATATTGCGGCTCGATAAGCTGTTTTTTCACCTTTTTTCTGGAAACAGATAAAAAGTCCTCAATGATGGAATTCATTCGATTTATTTCAGCCATGATGGTGTCGTAGTATTTACTCCAATTATTTGTAATTTGGGAAAGTTGTATAAATCCCTTAATGACAGATAAAGGATTCCTTAACTCGTGTGCCATTCCTGCTGAGATTTGAGAGACAGATTCCATCTGTTGTTTGTAAACAAGAAGGTTTTCAAATTTCTGTTGATAAGAGCGGTCATGGATGATGAAGAATACCTTCTCTGTTCTTTCAAATAAAATTCCTTGAATCTGGTATAATACTTCATCGTCATAGCAGATTCGCTCTTTGAACTTCTTATTGAGGATAACTTCTTCGTAAATTTCATATAACTTATCCTTCAGAAAGACTGGAGTTAACAGATCATCGAATTCAATATTGATATAGTCCTCACCCACATCGAGCTCTAATAATGTTAAACACCGGTTATTGATATATTCAATCTTCCCTCCCTTTGAGAGAACCAATATAGCTATATCCAATGAGTTAGTCATAAATTCATTGACCTTCAATGATTGTTCAATCGTGCCATAATGAAGTGGAAGAACGACGGAACTGTCCTTATTTTCAATTAAGTGTCCTGATAAATAAATCCGCTCTTGAGAAAGGATGCCTGTATAAACGACTTCATAGAAGCTGCCATTAATTCGATGAAACAAAATCCTTTTTATCTCTTTCCCAGGCAATTCAGAAATATCCTTTAAGTATGTATAGACCTCTTGGCGATAGCTCGATGGAAAACTGAGAAAAAAAGAGCGGTTCTCCTCCAATATGGAAAGAAACGTGCTGGCTCTCTCATTCCACTCTTCGATAAAGCCATTCGCATTCAAGATTAGTCTGAGGTCTGAGCTTAGCTGCTGAAATATATCCTGATCTTTTTTATCTATAATAAACGACAAGGTTACTCCCCCTCGTTACCCTTTGAATAACTTTTGTTTATGGAATATTTTAATTATACAATAATTTCCCAACAGTTGTCATATTATTTCGTAAAGGTAGCCTTTTTTGTTTTTCCAACATAGGCTAAAATGGGGAGGGATAATATGATGAACATATATCAACAAATCGTAAATAAGAAGCTTCATAACATTACGGCAGATGAATTGATGAAGTATAGCGGGGAGTATAACATCTCCTTGACACCGGATCAGGCAAAGAAGGTGTCATCACTTTTGCAGTCAAAAAAAGTGAATGTATTCAACACTTCGGAGAGAATTCAATTGATGAAGGAAGTTGCAAAAAATTACCGGGCATGAGACAGCTAAAAAAGTGAATCAATTATTTTTAGAGTTTACAAAGTAAGAAAGAAAACATTAAGACTTTAGGTATTGGTAAACCCCCGCTGTTCCTTTACGCAAATGGCTTCGCTTTCCGCGGGACGGTGCTTGAGCCTCCTCGGCTTTGCCGAGGCCACTGAAAAAGTCTTTGATTTTAGATATTTTTAAGACACCGCTTTTGATTTCCGCAAATGGCTTCGCTTTCCGCGGGGCGACCTTGAGCCTCCTCACTTCGTTGCGGGGTCTCAACAATGTCGCTTCTTCCCCCGCTGGAGTCTACGCCATTTGCTCCATTCAAAAGCTGAAAATTGAATGTACAATTCGTACTTAATTAAGCAGAAGAATGTTTAAATTACAACTTTCTTCTGTCTTTTTGTTTTATAATTATTTTATAAAAGTTTAGGTGGTA